>DAIPXU010000109.1:0-4320 GCA_036783055.1 Burkholderiaceae bacterium
GAGTAATCTGCCGGGAGTGGCGGGTCTGCGGGCGTGGGGCATGCAGGCCCTGCAAGCATTGCCGGCCCTGCGCGGCCAGATGGTGACCCAGGCCATGTCGGGCGGCCTGCGCGCCACGCTGTAACTTGGGCGCCCCGGCTTCACTGCCCCGCTTTTTTCATTTCATTTATTTGGTTATCGATGAGGTCATCCACTTGAAGAATTTCCCCGCCTTCGCGCGTAACTTCCTGACAACCGGGCTCATGGGGCTCTCCATGCTCACCACGCTCACAACATTCGTGGCGAGCCCCGCCATGGCCCAGAGGACGGCCCAGCCTGAACCCGCGCCCGCCGCCATTGCCAAGCCGATTAAAGACAACGTCGAGGCCTGGCTCAAGGGTCGCTTCAAGGTGGATTCGGTCTCGAAGACGCCCATGCCCGGCCTCTATGAGGTTCGCATTGGCAGTGACCTTCTCTATGCCGACGAAAAGGGCCAGTTCGCCATTGTGGAAGGCCAACTCATTCGTCTGAAGAATGGACAAAACATCACCGCCGATCGTTTAGAGGTGCTCCAGGCCGTGGACTTCTCGAAGCTGCCGCTTGAACTCGCTATGAAGACCGTGATTGGCGATGGGGGTCAGGGCCGCCGCAGCATCGTGGTTTTTGAGGACCCCTATTGCAGCTTCTGCAGGAAGTTTCGCGCCACCCTCATGGGCCTGGAGAACGTGACCATCTACACCTACTTCTATCCCATCCTGCGGGCCGAATCCACGACCGTCTCGCGCAACGCCTGGTGCGCCAAAGACCGCCAAGCCGCATGGGATGACTGGATGCTTCAAGGCAAGGAGCCCCCGGCGGCCGCGGCCGGCTGCGATTTCCCCAAAGACAAAATCCTTGCGCTGGGCAACAGCCTTGGTGTGCAGGCCACGCCCACATCGTTTGTGCCCAGTGGCAAGCGCCTGCAGGGTGCGGTGGCCAAAGACGCCATTGAGCAGGCATTCAAGTCACGCTGATGCGCATGCAGGACCTGCTCATCATCAAAACAGCCCATGCCCATGAGCACCGAATTTGAGTCCTTCTGCGCCTTGGCCCAGCAAGGCTTCAACCGAATTCCCGTTGGGCGAAGCCTTCAGGCCGATCTCGATACGCCGCTGTCGGCCTACCTAAAACTCGCGGCCGCACCCAATAGTTTTTTACTGGAGTCGGTGGTGGGCGGCGAGCGCTTTGGCCGCTATTCATTCATTGGCCTGCCTGCGCGCACCCGCATCGAGGCCCACGATCGCTCGATTCGGCTCATGGTCGATGGCCACTCCGCAATGCAGATCGAGGGCGATCCGCTTCAATTCGTTGAGGCCTATCTCTCGCAGTTTCGTGCCGCGCGTGTGGAGGGCCTGCCGCGTTTTGCCGGAGGGTTGGCCGGCTATTTCGGCTACGACACCATTCGCTACATCGAGCCAAGACTTAATACTGCCGCGGCTGCCAAGCGCCCCGACCCCATGGGCCTGCCCGATGTCTTGCTGCTCCTCACCGAGGAACTTGCAGTTTTTGACAACCTCTCGGCAAGGCTCTCGCTCTGGGTTCATGCGCCCTCTGGCCCCTTGAACGGACAGGATGCCGAGCAGGCCTGGAGTCGAGAGGCGCTCAGGGCCTCGTTCGATGCCGCCCAGGCCCGGCTCGATGAACTGGTGCTTCGCATCAAGACACCACTGGTTGCGCCACTCTCGGCGCCTTGCAATTCGCAGCCGGTTCGAAGGGATTTTGATAAGTCCTCGTTCCTAAAGGCGGTGGACATTGCCAAGCAATACATCGAGGCAGGTGATGTCATGCAGGTGGTCATCGTCCAGCAGATTCAAAATCCTTTTGAGTCCTCGCCGCTCTCGCTCTATCGGGCCCTTCGCTCCTTGAACCCATCGCCCTATATGTACTACTACGACATGGGGGACTTTCAGATTGCAGGCGCCTCGCCCGAGATCCTTGTGCGCCAGGATGCGAGTCCGAGCGAGACCCGCATCACCATTCGGCCCATTGCGGGCACGCGCCCACGCGGCAAAACCCCCGAGCAAGACAAGGCGCTCGAAGATGAGCTTCGTGCCGACCCCAAAGAATGTGCCGAGCACCTCATGCTGATTGATCTCGCCAGAAACGATGTCGGGCGCATTGCGCAGACCGGCAGCGTGCGCCTGAAGGAGACCATGGTGGTCGAGCGCTACTCCCACGTGATGCACTTGGTGAGTGATGTCGAAGGCATTCTCAAGCCCGAGCTCACCGCCATGGATGTGCTTCGCGCGAGCTTTCCAGCGGGCACACTCAGCGGCGCCCCCAAAATACGGGCCATGGAAATCATTGATGAGCTCGAGCCTGTGCAGCGTGGCCTCTACGGCGGGGCCTGTGGCTACCTCTCATTCACTGGCGAGATGGACCTGGCCATTGCCATTCGCACCGGTGTGGTGAAAGACAAGATGCTCTACGTGCAGGCGGGTGCGGGCATCGTGGCCGACTCGGTCCCCGAGAGCGAGTGGCAAGAGACCGAGAACAAAGCCCGCGCTGTGTTGCGGGCGGCAGAGATTGCAGAGCAAGGAGTGCAGCCATGAGTGCCGGCCTTCGTCTGCTGATGATCGACAACTACGACTCCTTCACCTACAACCTGGTGCAGTACTTCGGCGAGTTGGGTGCGCAGGTGACCACCATTCGCAACGATGAGAAAACAGTGGCCGATTTATTGGATCGGCCCGCGGCCGAGCGGCCCGACCGAATTGTGGTTTCTCCAGGGCCTTGTAGCCCCAACGAGGCGGGCATCTCTGTGGCCCTTATTGAGGCGGTGGCCGCCATGCCCAGGCCCATTCCGCTCTTGGGGGTCTGCCTCGGGCATCAGGCCATTGGCCAGGCCTTTGGGGGGAAGATCATTCGCGCGAAATCCATCATGCACGGCAAGACCTCGAGCATCTCGCACACGAATCAGAGTGTGTTCAAGGGCCTGCCCAACCCACTCACTGTGACTCGCTACCATTCGCTGGCCATTGAACGTGCGAGCCTGCCGAGTTGTTTATTGGTGACCGCCCAGACCGCAGATGACGAGATTATGGGTGTGGTCCACGAGAGCCTGCCGATTCACGGCGTACAGTTCCACCCCGAATCAATCCTGACTGAGAAGGGCCACGACCTTCTCAACAACTTCCTAATGCATCCTTGAATTTGGTGAAGATGCCTTTGTAGTTTTTGCCATCGGCATCGGGCGCACCAAAGATGGCCGAACCGGCCACAAAGGTATCGGCCCCGGCCTGACTCACCGCAGCAATGTTGTCGGCCTTGATGCCACCGTCGACCTCGAGCCGAATGGGCTGGCCCCCTTGGGCCATGTAGTCATCGATCTTTGCGCGCACGGCCTTGACCTTCTCGATGGTCGAGGGAATAAAGGCCTGCCCACCAAACCCCGGGTTCACGCTCATAAGCAGCACCATGTCGATCTTGTCCATGACCCAATCGAGGTGGCCCAGGGGTGTGCCGGGGTTGAGCACCAGGCCGGACTTGCAACCCAGGTCGCGCACGAGCTGCAGGCTGCGGTCGACATGGGGTGAGGCCTCGGGGTGGAAGGTGATGTAGTTGGCGCCTGCCTTGGCGAAGTCTGTAATGAGCGAGTCGACGGGCGTGACCATCAAATGAACATCGATGGGAATTTGCACGTGGGGCCGAATGGCCTTGCAGACCAGGGGCCCAACGGTGAGGTTGGGCACATAGTGGTTGTCCATCACATCGAAGTGAATGAAGCCCGCGCCCGCGGCCTCCACCGCACGGACTTCTTCACCCAGGCGAGCGAAGTCGGCCGAGAGAATGGATGGCGCAATGCAGGGCGCCTGCTTGGTCTGATGCATGATTGGGTCCTCCCGAACTATTTTTTACCGCGCATGGTCCAGAACACAATGCCCAACAACAAGGCCAGTGCAAGTCCTGCTTCAAGCAAAATGAGCCACATGCGCGTTTTATTGTTCTCAAAAAATTTGTTCTTAAAAAGATACGCCAATCATGCCCGTTTGACGGCCCTCGTGTTGCTCAGTTCAGCAAATCTGATGGGTTTTTCAAATGCCATGGCCCAGGGCGTGGCCTCTGCAGTCGTTGCAACAGAGCTGCGGCCCATTGCGTTTTCGCAACTCCAGGGCTGGCAGGAAGATGCGGTTCACGAGGCCTGGCCGGCATGGATGTCGGGCTGTGCGGTGTTGCCCAAGCGTGGCAATTTCATGGCCACACTCTGCGCCCGCGCCCAACTCATCTCCCCCGACGATCGGCCCGCAATTCGGAATTATTTCGAGACCCACTTTATGCCCCATCGGCTCCTGGTCTCGGAGG
>DAIPXU010000110.1:0-4286 GCA_036783055.1 Burkholderiaceae bacterium
CCCCACAGCCGCTCGATGCCCAGGGCCTGCAGCTACTTCTCGATGAGTTTGATTTAAGCAAGAGCCTTCGCTGGCTTATCGATAGCGACGTTGGAGCGAGCAGCTCTTCGAGCGCGCGGGGGCCATCTAGCGCCTTGGGATCTGTGGGGCCGTTCCCCGGAGCGGCTGCGGTTTTGCCCACCGGACCAGGCCAACTCTCGCTCGATGCGCCTCTTGATGTGGATTACCAGACGGTGCTCACGCAAGACGCACTCGCTGCAGTGATCGATCAACTCCATCAAGCACCGCTGGTGGCCTTTGATACCGAGACCACTTCTTTGGATGTGCGCGAGGCCGCGCTGGTTGGCCTCTCGTTTTCTTGGGCGGTGGGGCAGGCGGTCTACATTCCCGTGGGCCATCGATATGCAGGGGCCCCCGATCAACTTCCTTTGGGCGCGGTGCTCGATGCCCTGCGTCCATGGCTTGAGAATCCCGCCCATGCAAAGCTGGGCCAGAACCTTAAGTACGACGCCCATGTCTTGGCCCACCACGGGGTGGAGATTCAGGGGATTGCCCACGACACACTGTTGCAATCGTATGTGCTCGAGGCCCACCGAAGCCACGACCTTGGAGGCCTTGCCGAGCGCCACCTGGGACGAAGGGGCTTGTCTTATGACGACGTCACCGGCAAGGGGGCCTCGCGCATTGGTTTCGAGGAGGTGAGTATCGAGGTGGCCAGTCGCTACTCATGCGAGGACGCCGACTTCACGTTTCATCTGCACACGGTGTTGTGGCCGCAGATTGAGGGCGATGCGCGGCTGCACAAGATGTATTGCGAGATTGAGCTGCCGGTCTTGAGTTGTCTCTTGGAAATGGAGGCCAACGGCATACAGGTCGATGGCCCGATGTTGCTTGCCCAGAGCGATGAGCTTGCCCAGCAGATTCAGCATCTCGAGGGCAAGGCCCATGACCTGGCCGGGGGGGCATTCAACCTGGGCTCGCCCAAGCAGCTTGCGGAGATATTGTTCGAGCGGCTTGGCTATGCACCGGTGAAAAAAACCGCCAAGGGGGCGCCATCCACCGATGAGGATGTGCTCGAGCAGTTGGCCCACGACTATCCACTGCCCAAGGTCTTGCTTGAGTGGCGAGGCCTCTCCAAGCTCAAGAGCACGTACACCGACAAGCTGCCTCGTATGGTCGATGCGGGAACCGGCCGCGTGCACACGACCTTCTCGCAGGCAGTTGCGGTCACTGGAAGACTCGCTTCGAGCGAGCCCAATCTGCAGAACATTCCCATTCGAACGGCAGAGGGTCGGCGCATTCGAAAGGCTTTTGTCGCGGCCGATGGCCATGTCTTGATGTCGGCCGATTACTCTCAGATTGAGCTGCGCATCATGGCCCATCTCTCTGGGGACGAGGGCCTGGTGGGCGCGTTCTCGCGAGGCGAGGATGTCCACCGTGCCACAGCGAGCGAGATCTTTGGTGTAGACCGCAGCGAGGTGAGTGACGAGCAGCGCCGCTATGCCAAGGTGATTAACTTCGGATTGATCTATGGCATGAGTGCCTTTGGGCTCGCCCAGAATTTGGACATTGAGCGCTCGGCCGCAAAGACCTATATCGAGCGCTACTTCGCCCGCTATCCCGGTGTGGCCCGCTATATGGAGACGATTAAGCTGCAGGCCCGAAGCCAGGGCTATGTGGAGACGGTCTTTGGTCGCAGGCTCTGGCTTCCCGAGATTGCCTCGCCCAATGGGCCGCGGCGTGCGGCCGCCGAACGGGCTGCGATCAATGCGCCGATGCAGGGCACGGCTGCGGATCTCATTAAGCTTGCCATGATTGCCATGTCGCGCGCCTTAAAAGAGAAGGGGCTGCGCTCGAAGATGCTCTTGCAGGTGCATGATGAATTGATATTTGAAGTGCCCACGGACGAAATCGGGTTGATGGGCACACTTGTGCCCGAGCAGATGCAGAATGTGGCCCAGTTGACCGTGCCCTTGTTGGTGTCGGTGGGCACCGGCCCCAACTGGGACGACGCGCATTGATGAGAAGGCAAACGAGAAGTAAAACTTAGAGACCACACCCACGGAGAAATTGCATGAACAAACCAATGGATGCCGCTGCTTGGGTTGACCAGGCCAGTCTTGAACTCGACTCACTCTCGCCGCCCAACCCAGAGCTTCTGCCCGGGAGTCGTCGTGGCTTCTTGCAGGCTTCGGCCCTGGCGGGTTTTGCGGCGGCCGTGGTTCCCACCGGTGCCCTGCAGGCCCAGACCATCACCACCGACACCCAGGGCCTGGATGCCGCCATGGTTCAGATTCCCACTGCCACCGGCAATATTCCGGCCTATATGGCCAAGCCCTCAGGCAAGAAGGGCCTGGCCACGGTGGTGGTGATCCACGAGATCTTCGGCGTTCATGAGCACATCAAAGATGTCTGCCGACGCTTTGCCAAGCAAGGCTACCTGGCGGTGGCGCCTGAGTTCTTTCATCGCCAGGGCGACCCGAGCAAGCACACCGACATGGCCAGCCTCTTTGCAAATATTGTGAGCAAGGCCACCGACAAGCAGGTGCTCGGCGATCTTCAGGCGGCACTCGATTGGTCGGTTGCCAACGGTGGCGTGAAGGGCCTGGCCGGTGCCACTGGTTTCTGCTGGGGCGGCCGGATTGTCTGGCTGGCTGCGGCCGAGTTGTCTGGACTCAAGGGCGGGGTGGCCTGGTATGGCCGCATTCGCACCACAGTGAACGAGGCCAATCCGACTCACCCCATCGATATTGCAGAGAAACTCAAGTGGCCGGTGCTGGGTCTCTATGGCGCTGCCGACTCGGGCATTCCCAATTCCGATGTCGATGAGATGAAGACCAAGCTCTCTTTTGGCGGAGCGGCATCGCAGGCCTCGGAAATCATTCTCTATCCGGATGCGCCCCATGCCTTTCATGCCGACTACCGGCCGAGTTATCGCAAGGCCACGGCAGAAGATGGCTGGAAGCGCTGCCTGGCCTGGTTTGCGAAGACACTAAAAGCCTAGAGGCCGATCACCCCGCCGTCGGTCCGCGTGATGACGATCGTGGCCGATCGCGGGCGGCCGGGGCGGCCGTAGCCCTTGTTTCCGGGCCAGTTGCTCTGGTACCTCTCTGCAACCAAGTCGGCCGACTTGGTGTCTTCTCCGGGGTGCTGGATATTCACGAACAAGGCCTTGCCATCCGGTGTCTCGGTGAGGCCCGTGACTTCGGCTCCCAGTGGGGCCACCAGGAAGCGACGCAGCCTTCCTTCCCCCAGGGTGGCCCCGACGAATGTCTTTTGACTTCCCGACTGCGTGCCCATCTTGTTATTGATCTCGATGGCCGCGCCGTCTCCAACTCGCCCTGGAATGGCTGCGAGCAGCATGCAGTTGGACTCATCGGTCATTGCGCCATCGTCGGTCTGAATCCAGCAGATCTTGGTGGCCTGGCTAAACCAGAGGCCATCGGGTGAGGAGAAGCTATTGGCGGCGGTGAGTCTCGAGAGATTCGCCTCGCCCGCATCTTCCTCGGCGCCAAAGAGAAAGATGTCCCAACGGAAATCGGTGGCACTGGCCGAGTCATTGTTCTCTTTGAATCGGATGATGTGGCCGTTGGGGTTGCCCGAACGCTTCTTGCCATCGGCATCGTTGTAGGCACGGGGGTTGGCGGCGTTGGTCTTGCCCGGAACACGGAATCGGTCGCTGTTGTTGGTGAGGGCGAAGTAGATTTCATTGTTCACGGGGTTTCTTGCGCCCCATTCGGGGCGGTCCATGGGCGTGGCGCCTGCCGCATCGGCGGCGAGTCGGGCGAAGCCCCTGACCTCGGCCTCGTTGGTGAATGAAAAATTCTGGGCGCTCTTGATGGCGGGGTTCTGGAGGCTCAGCAGAATCCACTGGCCGCTGCCGTCGTCGTTGAAGCGGGCGGCGTAGAGTTGGCCCTCGGTAAGGTATTTGTCGCCGGCCTTGGTGCCGGTGCCCTGGTCTTTGGCCGACCACTTGGCCTTGCTCACGAACTTGTAGATGTATTCATTGCGACCATCGCAGCCCATATAGACGGCAAGCGGCTCGCCCTCGATGGGCAGGCTAAATACAGCGGCCTCATGCACAAATCGGCCCAACGCAATTCGTTTGGCTGGTGCAGACTTGGGCCGCACGGGGTCGATCTCGGTGACGTAGCCAAAGCCATTGGCCTCGTTGCGAAAATCCTCTTTGGCGGACTTTCCCGTCCAGGCCAGGTTCCAGCGGGCAAAACGCATCTGCTCATCGCTGCCAGAGACGGTGTGCCAGCCCTGGGATGAATTGCGAGAGT
>DAIPXU010000111.1:0-4158 GCA_036783055.1 Burkholderiaceae bacterium
GTGCCGAGTTACTGCTCTTTTCAGTCAATTCAATTACCACCGGTACTGAGTCGCAGGGGGAAGTGACCATGAGACTCTCGAAGGAGGGGCGTGTGGGCAATGGCGCGCAGTCCGACCCCGACATTGTGGTGGCGTCCGCCAAGGCATATCTGAACGCCTTGAACCGGCTGTCGACGCAGCCGAGGGTTAACCCGCAACAGCCCTAAATCTCTGATAAACTTGCAACTTCGCACGACCCGCTCGGCAGGCGGAGTCGCAAGTTCAATCCGTTTATTCGAAGGATTTGTGCCATGACCGTTGCTCAATTGTCGAAGTCCGACATCGTTTCTCAATTTCAGCGCTCGCAAGGAGACACAGGTTCGCCCGAGGTTCAAGTGGCCCTGTTGACTGCTCGCATCAATGAACTCACAGCGCATTTCAAGCTGCATGCCAAAGACCACCACTCTCGTCGTGGTCTTCTCAAGATGGTGAGTCGTCGCCGAAAGCTTCTCGATTACCTCAAGAATACCGACCTGCCTGCCTACAGAACCCTGATTGAGCGTCTGGGGCTGCGCAAGTAAGCATGACCGGCCAATTCTCGCGAAATCAGCGGAGTTGGCCTTTTTCTTCTTTTGGAGGTCCACCTCCCCAACGACTGCCCCGCGACGCTGAATTTCATGCCCGCACCATCTAAGGAGTAACAGTGTTCAATATTGCCAAAGAGTCTTTTAAGTACGGTTCCAACACAGTCACTCTGGAGACCGGTGAGGTGGCCCGTCAGGCCTCGGGAGCCGTGATGGTCAACATGGACGACACCGTGGTGTTGGCCACGGTGGTTGCAGCGAAATCAGCCAAAGCCGGACAAGACTTCTTTCCCCTCACTGTTGATTACATGGAGAAGACCTACGCGGCGGGCAAGATTCCCGGCGGCTTCTTCAAGCGGGAGGGCCGTCCAAGCGAGAAAGAGACGCTCACCAGTCGGCTCATCGACCGACCCATTCGGCCGCTCTTCCCAGAGGGCTTCTACAACGAGGTTCAGGTTGTCTGCACGGTGGTTTCATTGAATCCCGAGGTGGATCCCGACATCGCTGCGATGATCGGCGCTTCGGCTGCCCTCGCGATCTCGGGTGTTCCGTTCAGTGGCCCGATTGGGGCGGCCCGCGTGGGGTATATCAATGGTGCCTACGTCCTCAACCCCAGCGCCACGGAGTTGAAATCCTCCCGTCTCGATCTCGTGGTGGCTGGAACCGAATCCGCGGTGCTGATGGTGGAGTCCGAGGCCGATCAACTCCCGAGGATGTCATGCTGGGTGCCGTGGTCTATGGCCATGACCAAATGCGCCAGGCGATTGACGCCATTCATCGACTGGTTGAAAAGGCAGGCAAGCCAGAGTGGGAGTGGAAGCCCGCCGCCCAAAACGAGGCTTTGGTGTCTCGCATCAAGGCGCTTGCCGAGTCCGATCTCCAGGCCGCCTATTTGCTCCGGACCAAGCAGGAGCGCTCGCAAAAGCTCAAAGAGATCTACGCCAAGGTCGAGGACACACTGGCCGCAGAAGGACTTGCGGCCGAGGGCAACATTGTCAACGACACCCTCTTTGCGCTTGAGGCCGCAACAGTGCGGGGCCAGATCCTTGCGGGCCAGCCTCGTATCGATGGCCGTGATACGCGCACGGTTCGCCCAATCGAAATTCGCACAGGCGTGTTGCCACGAACCCACGGATCGGCGCTGTTTACGCGCGGAGAGACCCAGGCACTTGTGGTCGCCACCCTCGGAACCAATCGGGATGAGCAGATCATCGATGCCCTTGGCGGCGAGTACCGCGACCGCTTCATGCTCCACTACAACATGCCTCCCTACGCCACTGGCGAGACTGGCCGCGTTGGAACGCCCAAGCGCCGGGAGATCGGCCACGGTCGTCTGGCCAAGCGAGCACTTGTTGCAGTTCTTCCCAGCCCCGAGGATTTTGCCTATTCCATGCGGGTGGTGAGTGAGATTACAGAGTCCAACGGGTCCTCCTCCATGGCGTCGGTCTGTGGCGGCTGTCTCTCTCTCATGGATGCGGGGGTTCCATTGAAGGCCCATGTGGCGGGCATTGCCATGGGCCTCATCAAGGAAGGCGCCCGGTTTGCTGTCTTGCCCGACATACTCGGCGACGAGGACCACCTCGGCGATATGGATTTCAAGGTGGCCGGTTCCGAAATCGGCGTTACTGCCTTGCAGATGGACATCAAGATTCAGGGCATCACCAAAGAGATTATGCAGGTGGCCTTGGCGCAGGCCCTCGAGGCCCGATTGCACATACATGGGAAGAAGAAGGCCGCAATGGGCGCGGCCCGTACAGAACTCTCCGAGTTTGCACCGCGCCTCTACACCATGAAGATCAATCCCGAGCGCATTCGAGATGTCATTGGGAAGGGTGGAGCGACTATTCGTGCCATTACCGAGGAGACCGGCACCACCATTGATATTCAAGAAGACGGTTCCATCACCATTGCCGCCACCTCGGGCGACGCGGCACGGCATGCCATGAAGCGCATCGAGGAACTCACCGCCGAGGTCGAAGTTGGCCGCGTCTACGATGGCACGGTGCTTCGTCTGCTGGAGTTCG
The DNA here is from genome assembly GCA_036783055.1 of Burkholderiaceae bacterium. GTDB lineage: Bacteria > Pseudomonadota > Gammaproteobacteria > Burkholderiales > Burkholderiaceae_A > Hahnella. The sequence goes on from DAIPXU010000111.1 coordinate 2,588, forward strand.
GTGCAATTGTCTCAGTGCTCCCAGGCAAGGACGGGCTGCTTCATATCTCGCAGATTGCCAATGAGCGGGTGAACCAGGTCTCCGATTACCTCAAAGAGGGGCAGTCGGTGCGGGTCAAAGTCATCGAGGCCGATGAGAAGGGCCGCCTGCGCCTCTCCATGAAGGCCCTTCTCGAGGCCCCGGGAGACGCTCCCGCTGCTGGAAACTAATCCGCTCGGCACCACTGAAGGGCCATCCCAGATGCGCACCCCTCTCGTGATCGGCAATTGGAAGATGAACGGCGACATGGTCTCCAACGAGAAGTGCTTGTCAGACCTCTTGGAGAGGGTCGGTGCCACCCTAGAAACCGGTGGCATCGAGATGGGCATCGCCGCGCCCGCGCCCTATCTCTTCCAGGTGGCCGTGCGCTTGAAAGGCAGAGCCGCCTGTGTCTGGGGTTCCCAAGACGTATCGGATGAGGCCTCGGGTGCCTTTACCGGGGAGATTTCGGCATCCATGCTAAAGGACTTTGAGTGTGGATTCAGCCTGGTGGGCCATTCAGAGCGACGAAGTCGGCACGCAGAGACCGATTCGGTCGTCTCTCGCAAGCTTCAGCGGCTCATCGAAGCAGGGCTCATTCCCGTTTTGTGTGTGGGCGAGTCTCTGGACGACCGTCAAGCCGGTCGGGCCGAGGTGGTGGTTTGCGATCAGCTCCGAGAGGCTCTGGTCTCGATGGGCGATGATTCAACGTCGCCGATCGTTATTGCCTATGAGCCTGTCTGGGCCATTGGCACAGGCAGACAGGCGTCGCCCTCGGACGCGCAGCAGATGCACGCCGCACTGCGCGAGACCCTGGCCCAGCGGTCGGACACCTTGGCATCTGAGACTCGCATCATCTACGGTGGAAGCCTGACCGCCTCGAATGCAGCCGCCTTGTTCGAACAGGCGGACATCGATGGTGGCTTGGTGGGTGGCGCGTCTCTCGATCCCGTCTCCTTCGCAAGCATTGTCTCGCTCTCGCAGCTCTCGGCGGTCCCGGCCGCTTCAACCTCTCATTAACCCCTACTGAACGGTTCCCCATGTCCTGGCTCTCCGGTTTGCTCAATGTCCTGCAGGTGGTCTCTGCCCTTGGAATTATTGTTTTGGTCTTGCTCCAACAGGGCAAGGGCGCCGACATGGGCGCAGCATTCGGCTCGGGCTCGTCGGGATCCGTTTTTGGCGCCAGCGGCTCGGCCAATTTTCTCTCCCGCAGCACGGCCGTTCTTGCGGTGGTTTTCTTTACTTCCACGCTTGGGCTGAGCTTTCTCGCGAACAAGGGCAATGAGCGAGTGCCCTCTGGTGGCGGTATCATGGAGAGTATTCCGGCGTCCACAATTCCTGCCCAGCAGGATGTATCGGGTCAGCCCGGTGCCGGCTCAGTGCCTGTGCCGTCGACATTGCCAAGCGGTGGTTCGCCCGCTAAGCAGTGAGTTAATTCATACATAAGTTGTTTGGGTTGTTGATGCTGGTCAATGCAGTCCGTATTGCCGACGTGGTGGAATTGGTAGACACGCTATCTTGAGGGGGTAGTGGCGAAAGCTGTGCGAGTTCGA
>DAIPXU010000112.1:0-4088 GCA_036783055.1 Burkholderiaceae bacterium
CGGAGGCATGGGGATCATTATTTTGGCGGTGGCGATCCTCCCGCTTCTGGGGGTTGGGGGTATGCAGCTCTACAAGGCCGAGCTCTCCGGACCCACCAAAGACAATACACTCACACCGCGCATCACCGAGACTGCGAAGGCACTCTGGGGAATCTATGTGGCCCTCACCCTTTTGTGCTTCTTGGCCTATTGGCTGGCTGGCATGAGTTGGTTCGATGCGCTTATTCACACCGGCACCACGGTGGCAATTGGCGGCCTCTCGAGCCATGATGCGAGCTTTGCCTACTTCAACAGCCCAGCGATCGAGGCGGTGGCCATTACCTTCATGCTTCTGGCAGGCATTAACTTCGCCATGCACTTTTCTGCTTTGCGAAAAATGTCCATCAAGCCGTATCAGCGTTGCCCTGAAACCCGCTTCTATCTGCTGTCAGTGGCGGTGATGGTCTGCTTTGTGACCGCCAACCTCTGGCTCGCGGGTCACTACGAGAGTCTTCTCTCTGCCTTTCGCTATGCCGCCTTCAATGTGGTCTCGGTGGTGACCACCACTGGCTATGCCAATACGGACTACGGGCTTTGGCCTTACCACATTGGTTGGTTGATGATTCTTTTCTCCGCCTTTGCCACCTGCTCGGGATCGACCGGTGGGGGAATCAAGATGATTCGCCTGGTCATCATGTTCAAGCTGGCCTCTCAGGAGCTCACTCGAATCGTGCACCCACGCGCTGTGGCCCCAGTGAGCCTCAACGGCAATGCGGTGGGGCAGACGGTGATATTTGCAGTGCTTGCCTACATGCTCTTTTATGGGGCCACAGTTATGGTGGCGAACATGGCCCTTCAAATCACTGGCATGGACGATGTCACAGCCATTAGCGCAGTGCTCGCCTGCATCAACAACCTTGGCCCGGGTCTCGGTGAGGTGGGCCCTGCAGGGAACTATTCGGGGCTGACCGCTGTACAGCTCTGGGTCTTGTCGTTCACCATGCTTCTTGGCCGCTTGGAGTTGCTCACCGTCTTGGTCATTCTTGTGCCGGCCTTCTGGCGGGACTGAGCTTTCTCACTCGTGCGCCCCCGAAGGGGCAGGCGCTTAGCCAGGAACAGGCTCAGGTTCGCGGTTGTTCGCGGACCATACTCTGCGACAGCCAGGTGAGCGCAACCCATAGGGCCAGTGCCGCAAAAGCCCATTGAAATGCATGGGCCGGATAGAGCCTTGCGCCGTTGGCCATCTCATTGAGCCAATGGTGGTCCAAAATGGCGCCAAAGAGCGGCGGCAGCCCAATGCTGCCGAGCATGACGGAAAGATTGACCACCCCCACCACGGTGGCGGTTCGTTGGCCATGCATCAGGTCTTTTGCAAATACGAAAGACAACACCATGCAGCCCGACATTCCCCCGATGGCCCAGAGCAGGAGGGTGGTAATAAGAAGAGAGTCATTGAACCAGCCGCTTGCGAGCAGGCCGATGAGGAGGGCCACTGTCCCATAACCAAAAAGCAAGGGTCGCTTGCGAGTTCGGTGTCGGTCCGAGTAGGTTCCAAAGGCAATCGCTCCAACAGCGAAGAAAACCATCATGATGGAACTCAAGAGCGTGGCAAAGCCCGGCTCAAGATCAAAACGCTGCGACAGGCACGGCGCCGCCCAGAGCCAAGCCAGGGCCGCCCGGCTTCCGGTCACCCCCATCTGTCCCACGCATAGAAAGGCAAGGTCTCTCCAGGGAACGGGGTGTGGCCTGCCGTCGCTCGAGGCGGGCCGGGGGTGTTCGAAATCTGCATAGCCTCTCTGGCCAGGCGTGTCAGCGAGTTTCCAGATAGCGATGAGTGCAAGTGCGAGTGCAAAAACCGAGGTCCATCCCAGTGCCACGCGCCAGCCCCACTCATCGGCCGCCAGCCGAAGTGGCATGCCAGAAGCCACCGCACCCAGTGCTCCAATGGCCAGGGACACGCCGGTGATGGAGGCAAATCGCTGGGGCGAAAACCAGTTCGAGGCGAGCTTGAGCATGCCAATCCAGGCCACAGCCCCCGAGGCCCCCAGGATGAATCGCCCGAGCGAGGCCTGTGTGGCGGTCTCTGCGTTTGCAAAGACAAGGACTCCAATTGCGCCAATCAGGCAGGCCACCACTTGACCCAACCGCGGGCCAAATCGATCGATGAGCAGGCCCGAGGGAATCTGCATGGCTGAATAAGTCACGAAATAGGCCGATGAGAGGCTGCCGAGGGCCACGGCCGTGGGGGCCAGTTCGCGTGAGAGATCAAAGGCGAGTGCAGCCGGCGAGACCCGCTGAAAGAAATCAAAGAGATAAAAGGCCGCAGTGATCCCCCACATTGCCAGAGAGAGAAATAGGGGAGGCGAGGGCCGAGAGGAGCTCATTGGATTTGCGGGGAAGAAAGCGGACTACTGCTTCTGAAACCGATACAGCGCAAGGGTTGCCCGCAGGGCTGGAAATGAAGCAATTGATTTCAGGTCGCCGTTGTTGGCCTCCACCAGGTATTGCCGTTCGAGAATACTGAGCCTGAGCCGTCCCAGCAGGTCCTCGAAATCCGAGACCGTGGCCAAGTGAAGATTCGGGGTGTTGTACCACTCATAAGGCAGCCTGCGGTTAACCGGCATGCGCCCCCTCAGCAACGAGACCAGGTGCGACCAATGGCCAAAGTTGGGAATGCTCACAATCACCTCCTGGCCAAGCTCTGAGATCTCTCTTAAAACAGCCTCCGTTCGATGGGTGGCTTGAAGGGCCTGGGAGAGAATGCCGACATCGAATCGATTCCCTGAATAGAGTGACAGGCTGGTATCCATGTCGGCCTGAATGACATTGACCCCTCGCTGCACGCAGGCCAACACCTGGTCCTGGTTGATCTCTGCACCATAGGCCCGGCAACCCTTCTCTCTCTCGAGCCAGGCCAGCAAAGCGCCATCGCCACACCCTAGGGCAAGAACCCGCGCCTTGGGTCGAATCCACCGGGCAATCCGCTCAAGATCGGGTCGCAATTCCAATTCGGAGTGATCGGGCCTGTTCATGCGCAACCGACCTCGGCGGCGACTCGATCAAAGTAGCTTCGCACCAGGGCGTGGTAGCTGGGGTCTTCCATCAAAAAGGCATCGTGGCCGTGGGGTGCATCAATTTCTGAGTAGACAAGCTTTGCGTTGTTTCGCATCAGTGCCGAGACCATCTCGCGGGAGCGCTCGGGCGGGAATCGCCAATCGGTGGTGAAGGAGATGACACAAAAAGAGGCCTCTGCGGGGGCCAATGCTTTGGCCAAGTCTCCGTCGGCTCTCGCAGCGGGATCGAAGTAGTCCAAGGCCTTGGTGATGCGGAGGTAGGTGTTGGCATCGAAGTACTGAGAGAACTTCTCGCCCTGGTAGCGCAGGTAAGACTCAATCTCAAAGTCGATGTCAAAGCCATAGCCATAGCCCTTCTTATTGCGCAGGGCCCGACCAAACTTCTGTGCCATGTCATCGTCCGATAAATAGGTGATGTGGCCAATCATTCTTGCCACCGAGAGGCCTTGTCGTGGAACCGCCTGAAACTCTGCATAGGCCCCCTCGTGGAACTCGGGGTCATTGAGAATGGCCCGGCGAGCCACCTCGTTGAAGGCGATGTTCTGCGCGGACAGTCGCGGTGTGGAGGCGATGACCAGGGCATGGGCCAGGCGTTTGGGAAAACGAATCGACCACTCCAAGGCCTGCATGCCACCGAGACTCCCGCCGATGACCGCCGCAAACCGATCGATTCCGAGCCGATTGGCCAGCAAGGCTTGGGCCTCGACCCAGTCCTCCACGGTGACCAGTGGGAAATCATTTCCATAGGGCTTGCCGGTCTTGGGATGAATGCTTGTCGGACCGGTCGAGCCAAAGCAGGAACCCAGGTTGTTGACTCCCACCACAAAGAAGCGATTGGTGTCGATGGGCTTTCCAGGCCCCACCATGTTGTCCCACCAGCCAATGTCCTCGGGGTCATCGAGGCGCGTCCCGGCCACATGGTGGGAGGCGTTGAGGGCGTGGCAGACGAGCACCGCATTTCGCCGGTCGGCACGCAAAACACCATAGGTCTCATAGGCCAACTCAGACCCTTCGAGGATTTGGCCACTCGAGAGC
>DAIPXU010000113.1:0-4068 GCA_036783055.1 Burkholderiaceae bacterium
GAAGATCCTCTAGCGGCGCCCAAGCGATGGAGTGAACGGCAAAGTCAATTCCACCCCAGCGGCCCGCAGCTCGCTCAACCAAGGTATCGAGTGCAGTGGGGTCCTCGACATTGCAGGTCACCAATTCAACGCCCAAGGGTTCGGTAACCGACTTGGCAAACGTGGCCGCCTTCTCATTGAGACAGGTGGCCAGAACCTGCGCTCCCTCACTTACAAGGCAGCGGGTGACCGCTGCCGCAATGCTCTTGTCATTGGCAATGCCAAGCACAACGCCGCGCTTGCCCGAGAGGTTTGTAAACGTGGATGACATGGATATGAACTCTCTAAGTTAAAAATAAGCAGTGGCATGACCATGCCAGTCTCAAACGACAAACAGATGACAGGGCATTCGAATCAGAGACTCGATGGCACTCGGTCCGATACCTGCGACACGCGCCCTCGCGGCGGATGAAGTTCAGGTAAGCAGTTGTCGGCTCAGGGCCCTCCAGAAGGTGGCGCCAATGGGAATGAGTTGGTCATTGAAGTCGTAAGAGGGGTTGTGAAGCGCACAGGGGCCCAGGCCGTGGCCGACTTCGCGGTGAGAGCCGGTTAGGTCTCCGTTGCCAAGAAAAATGTAGCTGCCGGGACGCTCAAGCAACATATACGCAAAATCCTCTGCCCCCATGGTGGGCTCCACCGGCATCACCACGCGGTCTGAACCCACCAACTCGGTGGCCACGCGTTCAGCGACGGCCGTGGGCGCCTTGTGATTGATCGTCGGTGGGTACTGCCGGTCGAACTGAAACTCGGCGTGGGCATGGAATGCATCGGGCAGCGTTCGGCAGATATGTCGCATTGCTTCCTCAACAACATCGAGCGCTTCAATGCTGAAGGTCCGGACGGTTCCCTTAAGAATGCAATGGTCTGGGATGACGTTGACCGCCTCGCCGGCCTGCACCTGGGTCACGGAGATGACCACGGGCTCGACGGGCTTGGAGGTTCGGGTGACCACGCTCTGGAATGCTTGAATGAGATGCGAGGAGACCAGCACCGGGTCCACTCCCAGGTGAGGCATGGCGGCATGCGCACCCTTGCCAACCACCTTCACTTCGAATTGGTTGCTCGAGGCCATGATGGGGCCAGGAGTGAATCCAAAAGCGCCCTCTGCCAGTCCAGGCCAAGTGTGTATGGCAAAGACCTGGTCGCAGTCGAATCTCTTAAAGAGTCCATCTTCGATCATGGACTTCGCGCCCCCACCACCCTCCTCGGCGGGTTGAAAGATGAGCACAACCACGCCATGGAAGTCTCGGTCTTCCACCAGCAGGGATGCCGCTGCCAACAACATGGCGGTATGCCCATCGTGCCCACAGGCATGCATCTTTCCTGCATACCGGCTGGCATGGGCGAATACATTCTTCTCGGTCATGGGAAGCGCATCCATGTCCGCCCGAAAACCGATACTTTTCATGCCATTCGGGGATGGGCCAGAACGCGCCCCATTGATGACTCCCACCACCCCAGTCTTTCCGATTCCCTCTGCGACCTCATCGACCCCCAAGAGTCGGAGTTGCTCGGCGACCCGTCGCGCGGTGCGCTCCTCCTCGAATCGCTATTCGGGGTGGGCATGAATGTCTCGCCGAAAGGCGACGAACGCCTCCAGACGGGGTAGGAGATTGTCTGAGTGACCCATGGCCCTATTATCGCCTAGGCCTCAGGAAGAATGAGCCTAAAGTGACTTCCTTGGCTGCCACTGGCCACAAGCAGCAAATCTCCGCCTTGGTTCTGGGCGGATTTGCGGGCCAAAGACAGGCCCAGGCCGGTTCCGCGAATGCTCCCTACATTCGAGCCGCGCACAAAGGGGCGAAAAAGTTGGGCCTGAAGCTCCTCGGGAATGCCAATTCCATGGTCAATCACATCGACCACCGTGCGGCCTCCCTCACCACTGACACGCACCAAAACCGGCCGTCCTTCACCATACTTCAGCGCATTGCCGATGAGGTTTCTGAGGATCAGTGCAGTGAGCGATGGATCGCAATAGGCCCGCAGCCCGTCGGGAATGCTCAGCCCGACAACACCAGGGTCGACACGCTCTGCCTCGCAACTCAATGCAATCGCATCTCGAAGCAGTGGCTCGAAGGGCTGCAGACTGGGCTGCGCTCGCTGTGCGCCGGTCTCCATTTTATTGAGCTGAAGCATCTCGCCCAGAATCTGCTCCATTCGGCCCACCGAGTCCCTCAGATTCGAAAAGTAGCCCGCAACCTTGGCGGAATACTTCTCTTGACTGGGCGAGGTCATCGACTCAAGCAAATCCGTACCCGTCGAGATAATGGTCAGAGGAGACCGAAGCTCGTGGCTCAAGATTCGGATGATCCGACTGCGCGTAGAGGCAAGCTCTTGTTGCTGAAGGGCCAACTCCTCCAAAGAGGACTGCGCGGCTTTTAACCTCGCAATATTGGAGATCGAGCCAACGAGCAATGATCGTCCGCCCTTCTCCACGCGCGTCATCTGGCCCCGCATCAGTGTCCAGACCCACTCCATGCGAGCACCTCGAAGCCTCAGTTCAAGGTGCACGGGTTCTGCAGAATGAACAACCCGCTCCAAGGCCTCTCGCAGGGCTTCGCGCTCTTCGGGATGGACCAGAATCAGAAAATCATCTGCCGTTCGCACTTGGGCCACCGGACTGCCCGCCAAGGCAGAGCCACGGTCACCGAGGACACTAAAGCGCCCCGACTCGGGGTCACTCTCGAAGATCAAGTCCTCGGTGGCATCCACCGCAGCCTCAAAAATGGACTTCTCCTGGGCCAACTCAGAGGCCAGTTCGCGGGCCCGACACTCCAGGGTGCTATTGAGTGCCTCCAGTTCCTGTGCCCGACGCATGTGCGCATCATCAAGGCGGGCGTCGTAAATGGCGGCCAGCAACCCCGCCAGATTCACCAACATAAGCAGGAGAAAAATCACCATCGCAAGCCAGGCGTTCTCCGCCAACGTGCCCAGGAAGTCCGCGTTGGCCAAGGGAACACGGGCGGTGAGGCAGACACTCTGGTCGGAGAAGTGGGTTCCCGACATCGCCAAGTAATGCATCGAGGAAGCGCCCAGTCCCAGTGCCAGGCCCACCACCGCAAGCAGCCCAATGGTGGGGCGCTGCCCAGGTCGCACCGACCAGCGCATGGTGCGAAAGGCCAAGAAACTCGCCACGAAGGCCGCAGTGAATGAATAGAGAACACTTGCCGTGGTGTAGGTCGGCCGCGGCACCACCAAAAGGGCCAACATTCCCAGGTAGTGCATGGCCACAATGCCCGAGGCAGTCATCGCCGAGGCAGAGAGCGCCATCGGAATGCTCGTCTTTTCTCGGCGACTCATCACTAGAAGACCCGCACTCGAGGCCAGCGCAGGAAGAAACGAGAGGGCGGTGAGTCCAACATCGAAACTCAGGCCCAGGGGCACGCGAAGTGCCAGCATGCCGATAAAATGCATAGACCAGATGCCGGTGGCCAATGAGAGTGCAGCGCCCGCGGACCAGGCCATTCGAGTGCCACCCCTCGAAGCGCTCGATCGCATGGTCATCGCCAGCGCTGTCATGCAGGAGACTGCGACGGCGCAGACCGACAGGAAGACCAGACCAAACTGATGGGAAGAGGCCATCACAATGGAGAGACCATGCGCATACTGATCGTGGAGGACGACCCCAATCTGCGGCCACTTGAGAGAGACCTGCTCGAGACCATGGGCCATGAGGTCGATGAGGCCACCAATGCCGATGATGGGCTCGCAATGCTCAAGGGCGACCCAGAGATTGAAGTGGTTTTGCTCGACCTCGGCCTGCCCCCAGCGCCGCTAGACATCACCGAGGGAATTCGCTTCATCCAAGAGACACTCGCCTGGAACAGCACCATCAAGATTGTTGTGGTCACCGGGCAGAGCCACGAGGATGCGTTGCTTCGTTGTGTGGAGTATGGTGCCTTCGACGTCCTGGCCAAGCCCTTCAAAAGAGAGGAAGTCCAGACCGCACTCAACCGGGCCCTCATGTTCAGCCAGAGCGAGAAACGGTTGCGGTCAGAGGATCGAAAGTTTCCCGTCATGGTCGTGGCC
>DAIPXU010000114.1:0-4031 GCA_036783055.1 Burkholderiaceae bacterium
TTGCACCGGACCCCTCGACTTTAGGGTCTTCTCTTACTCTCCCCGCCCATGACCAGCACCCTCTTTGCGCAAGTTGAACGCGCTCCGCGCGACCCGATCCTTGGCCTGACCGAATCTTTCAACGCAGACACCCGAGCCGACAAGGTGAATCTCGGAGTTGGGGTTTATTACGACGATAACGGCAAGTTACCGCTACTTGGCTGCATAAAAGAGGCTGAAGCGAAACGAGTGGCGACCGCTCCTGCCCGAGGCTACCAACCGATCGAGGGGGCTGCGACATACAACCAGGCGGTCCAGGGCCTCTTGTTTGGAGCCTCCAGCCCCATCCTCGCTGATCAAAAAGTGATCACTATCGAGGCCCTTGGGGGCACAGGAGCGCTCAAAGTGGGAGCCGATTACCTTCGCCGGCTCGTCCCCAACGCCAAGGTCGCCATCAGCGACCCCAGTTGGGAGAACCACCGCGCTCTTTTCGAGATGGCGGGCTTCGATGTTGTCAATTACCGATACTACGACGCGTCCACCCGAGGCTTGGACTTCGAGGGCATGATCAAGGGCATCGAGGCACTCCAAGCGGGCACCATCTTGGTGCTACATGCCTGTTGCCACAACCCCACCGGGGTCGACCTATCCGATGCACAGTGGGCCGAGGTCATTGGCGTGATCAAGTCCAAGGGCCACGTCCCCTTTTTGGACATGGCCTACCAGGGCTTTGGCGACGGAATTGAGGCCGATGCCAGTGCGCTTCGGGCCTTTGTGGCATCGGGCCTCTCTTTTCTGGTCTCGAGTTCCTTCTCCAAGTCTTTCTCGCTCTACGGCGAGCGGGTTGGGGCACTCTCGATCGTGACCCAATCCGCAGACGAGGCCAGCCGGGTGCTCAGCCAGGTCAAGAGAACCATCCGAACCAACTACTCCAACCCACCCACCCACGGCGGTGCAATCGTGGCCATGGTTCTATCAACACCAGAGCTTCGAGCCATCTGGGAGGCGGAGTTGGCGCAGATGAGAGATCGAATCAAGGCCATGCGCCAGGGATTGGTCAATGGCCTGAGGACCGAAGGGCTCAAGGCCGATTTCGGCTTCGTGACCTCGCAGCGGGGGATGTTTAGCTACACCGGGCTGAGTGAAAAGCAAGTCGATCGGCTACGGGATGAGTTTGGGGTCTACGCGGTCGGCACGGGTCGCATCTGCATTGCGGCCCTTAATACTGGGAATCTGGGCCGCGTCTGCAAGGCGATCGCGGCAGTCGCTGCTTAACCACACGGCGCGCCGGCTCTCGGCGCCCGTCTGAGGGTAAACCCACTGGCGCGAGTTCCCGCAGTGAGCGTTGAATGAGGTTTCTTTCTCTCGGAGGATCCCGCCAATGATTAGTTCTGTTCTTCGCCGTCCGACGGCATTGCTGGCCGCACTGGGTTTTGCTGGCGCAATGGCATCGGGGGCCATCAGCCCCGCTGCGGCTCAAGCAACCAACTGGCCTGGCAGTAAGCCAGTCACCATTGTCTCCGTCTTCCCCCCAGGGGGCTCGGTGGACCAGGTGGCCCGACTACTCGCTGAGCGACTCACCAAGAGCACCGGGGGCCAGTTCATCGTTGAGAACAAGGGGGGTGCCTCGGGCTCCATCGGAACAGCGGCCGTTGCGAAGGCTGCTCCGGATGGCCATACATTTGCTGTGGTGTTCGACACCCACTCTGTGAACCCATCCCTGATTCCCAACCTTCCCTTTGACACGCTCAAAGATCTCTCACCGATCACGTTCATCGGAACCGGGGGCATGGCAATCACTGCGCATCCCAGTTCACCCATCAAGGACTTCAAGCAACTGCTCGACGCAGTCAAGGCCAAGCCCGACAGCGTGAGTTACGGCTCAATTGGAACCGGGTCGCTCGGGCACCTTGCCATGGTCCAGATTGGCAACGAACTCAACGTCAAGTGGACCCATGTGCCCTACAAGGGTGGTGGCCCATTGAAGACTGATGCGCTCGCAGGCCATGTGCCCATTGCGATCGGGTCGGTCTTTCTACTCAGCCCAAATGTGCAGGCTGGTCAACTCCGTGCACTTGCCGTCACCTCGATCAAGCCCGACCCACAGATGCCAGGCGTGAAGACGGTCGCAGAGCAAGGCCTCAAAGGATTTGAAGCCTACTCATGGTGGGGCGTCTTTGGGCCTGCGGGCATTCCCAAGGCAACCGTGGATAAAATTCACGCCGAGATTGCCAAGGTGCTTCGGGAGCCAGAGGTCGCCGCGAAGCTCAAAGAACAGGGCATGGAGATTGTTGCTGGCGGCCCCGCAGAGCTCGACAAGTTTAACCGCGCCCAGATCGAGCGTTGGGGCAAAGTTGTAAGACAGAACAAGATCGAGGCCGGCAGCTAGACCAAGGCCTTCGTGACATTCGAAGCCCCGCAATGGCGGGGCTTTTTTATTCGAGCGCTTCCGAATGAATCTCTAATGCAACGAGAAAGCGCGAGACCATGTTGTAGGTGGCAATCACCGCAATGATCTCCACGGTCTCTTGAACCCCCAGTGTCTTGACCAGTCGGCGCTTCAACGACCCCGGCACCAGAATGTCCCGGGTCATGCACTTACTAAGATTCAAAACGTCCTGCTCCAACTCGGGATAGAGCCCCAGGGGGAAGTTCTCATCCCCCAACTGGAGAATGCCACTGGCCTGCTCGGGCGTGGCCCCTTCAGCGAGATAAAGGGGGGCATGGTGCTCGTACTCATAATGCGCCTTGTTCAACACAGCAACCGCACACATGGCCAACTCTCTCAGTCGAGGTGACACTGCCAAGGCGCCCCGGACTTTTCCGAGATACACATTCCAACCCTCGGCCAAGGCGGGGCTGTGCAGAAGCATCCGATCGATCTTGAGCAAATCACCACCGCGTCGCGCGCGAATGGCGCTGACCAGGTCCTTCGGGACTTGAAGATCGGTGGGCAACAACGGGACGGCCGGCGGTTCGATCATGCGAAACTCCCTCTGCAATGTCATACAAGATTAAAGAGAGTTTCCTTACTTTGCAGGGAGAAGGCGCACAGGCCGGACGACTTGCGGTGTTCCTGCGCTTTGCCGGATGCAACAACTGGAGTGGCCGAGCGCAAGACCGTCAGAAGGGACCGGCCGATTGCGCTTTGTGGTGTGACACCGACTTCGTTGGCACCGACGGCGACGGTGGCGGGCATTACGAGCTCGACGGCCTCTTGCAACGTGTTCGTGAACTCTGGCCCCATAGAGGCATTGCGCCTTATGTGGTCTGCACGGGAGGCGAGCCCGCTCTTCAACTCGACCAGGCCTTGGTCGATGGACTTCATCGCCTTGGGGCAATTGTTGCGATCGAGACCAATGGCACCCTGCCCCTGCCCCTTGGAGTGGATTGGATCTGCGTGAGTCCCAAGAGATCGCTCGATGGGACGCCACAGCAATTGGCCGTGACCCAGGGCCAGGAGATCAAGCTGGTCCTGCCGCAACCCCAAATCGACCGTGTCTGGCTGGAGACGCTGGCCTTCGAATACCTCTTCGTTCAGCCCATGGATGGGCCCCTTCAGGCCGAGGCCATTGCGTTTTGCATGGACTGGGTTCGGCAGTATCCTCGCTGGCGACTATCGCTGCAAAATCACAAGACGCTTGGCATCCGATGACTCTGCTCTACACCACCTTCTGCTTCGAGGCCTCCCACAGCCTCACCTCCTCTATTGGGGTTCCACAAGTTCATGGCCATTCTTATTGGGCACGCGTCTGGGTGAAGTCGGATCCCGCTCAGGTCACGCCCCTGCCTGGCCTTGAGACGGCCGCCAGTCGAATAAAAGAGATGCTCGACCACCGCCACCTCAACGATGTCCTCTCGGCCGATCCCACCATGGAGCAGTTGATTGAATTTATTCGCAGGCAATGGGATGGACCCGCACTGCTTCGAGTCCATGTCTGGCGAGAGAGCCTGGGATGCGGAGCCGAATGGAGCGCTGATATATAATTCGACTCTCCTTCCCCGATAGCTCAGTCGGTAGAGCGCCGGACTGTTAATCCGTAGGTCCCTGG
>DAIPXU010000115.1:0-4016 GCA_036783055.1 Burkholderiaceae bacterium
CCTACCAGCCGCTTCTGGGGGTGCCCGGCTCGGGGACGACCTTCACCATGGCCCATGTCATTGCCCAGACGGGACGTCCCGCACTGGTCTTGGCGCCGAACAAGACTCTGGCCGCCCAACTCTACTCGGAGATGCGGGAGTTTTTTCCTCGCAATGCCGTCGAGTACTTCGTCTCCTACTACGACTACTACCAGCCCGAGGCCTATGTGCCCCAGCGCGATTTGTTCATTGAAAAAGACTCTGCCATCAATGAGCACATCGAGCAGATGCGCCTGTCTGCCACCAAGTCGCTCCTCGAGCGCAAGGACACCATCATTGTGGCCACGGTCTCTTGCATCTACGGCATTGGCAACCCCGCTGACTATCATGCAATGGTATTGGCCATGCGGGTGGGCGATCGTCTCTCCCAGCGCGACCTCATCGGCCAGCTCGTGCGGATGCAGTACACCCGCAACGATGTCGAGTTCTCCCGAGGAATGTTTCGAGTTCGGGGGGACACGGTCGATATCTTCCCCGCCGAGCACTTCGAGCTCGCCCTCCGGGTGGAGCTCTTCGATGACGAAGTCGAGTCGCTTCAGCTGTTCGATCCCCTCACGGGCCGTATCCAGCAGAAGATCAATCGTTTTGTGGTCTACCCGTCGTCCCACTACGTGACCCCCCGAGAGGTGGTGCTTCGAGCGATCGAAACCATCAAGGAGGAGTTGCGGGATCGGGTGAAGTTCTTTTTGAATCAGGGCAAGCTTGTGGAGGCGCAGCGGCTTGAGCAGCGCACTCGATTCGACCTAGAGATGCTCGGCGAGCTTGGTTTCTGTAAGGGCATTGAGAATTACAGCCGGCATCTATCCGGTGCGGCTCCCGGCGACCCGCCGCCCACTCTGGTCGATTACCTGCCAAGCAATGCTCTGGTCTTTCTGGATGAGTCGCACGTGATGATCGGACAGCTCGGTGGCATGTACCGAGGCGACCGTTCTCGCAAAGAAACGCTCGTTGAGTTCGGATTTCGGCTTCCCTCTGCGCTCGATAACCGGCCGCTGCGGTTTGATGAGCTCGAGCCGAAGTTTCGGCAGCTTGTTTTTGTCTCGGCCACCCCCGCTCAGTACGAACTCGATCGCTCCGGTGGCGAAGTCATTGAGCAGGTGGTTCGCCCGACAGGCCTTGTCGATCCACTCATTGACGTGCGACCTGCCAAAACCCAGGTCGATGATCTGCTCTCGGAGATCAACCTTCGTGCCGAACGCCAGGAGCGCGTGCTCGTCACCACCCTAACCAAGCGTATGGCCGAAGACCTTACCGACTACCTCACCGACAACGGCGTTCGGGTTCGTTACCTGCACTCGGACATCGACACGGTCGAGCGTGTGGAGATCATTCGGGATCTGCGTCTTGGCCAATTCGATGTGCTGGTGGGCATTAATCTCTTGCGCGAGGGGCTCGACATCCCAGAAGTGTCACTGGTGGCGATCCTCGATGCCGACAAAGAGGGTTTTCTTCGCTCTGAGCGAAGCCTCATACAAACCATTGGGCGCGCTGCCAGGAACATTTCCGGCAAGGCCATTCTCTACGCCGATCGCATCACCGACTCGATGAAGCGGGCCATTGGTGAGACCGAGCGACGGCGCAATAAGCAGTTGGCCTTCAATCAGACCAATGGCATTACACCCAAGGGTGTGGCCAAGGAAGTGCGCGAACTGATCGATGGTGTGGTCTCGAGCAAGTCCAAGCAGCGGGCCTCGGAGCAACTCCTTGCATCCCAAGGGGCAGACCTTCTTGAGTTGTCTGAAAAGGCCTTGGCCAAAGAGATTGCGCGGCTTGAGAAGCAGATGCTTGAGCACGCCCGTAATCTGGAGTTCGAGAAGGCCGCCCAGGCCAGGGATCAGCTGTCAAGTCTGAAGTCGCGGGTATTTGGTGCGGGCCGATTGCACGACCAGATTCAGCCCGATTCCGTAACCCCAGGTGCGAGCCAGGCCAGCCGTGCCGCCTAATTAACCACAAGAAAGAGGAAGCCATCGCCATGAGCCGCCCAATGAAGAAGCCCGAAGCACCCGTCGCCATCTCTCCCAAGGCCGTCGGAATGCAGACCAAAGTGTTGTTTGTCTGCATGGGCAATATCTGTCGTTCACCCACTGCCAAGGCCGTATTCGATTCAATGGTCAAGGCCGCGGGCCTCACCGAGCTTGTCCAGGCCGACTCGGCAGGCACTCACGCCTTCCATGTTGGGGAGGCCGCGGATCCCCGCGCGGTGTCGGCGGCTCAGAAACGCGGATACGACCTCTCTGGGCACCACGCTCGCAAGGTCGAGATGTGCGACTTTAGTGATTACGACTACATCCTTGCCATGGATTGGGACAACCTGGCCCTCCTTCAGCGGACCGCGCCGCGCGGCCTGCAGCACAAGCTGCAACTCCTCATGCGGTTTGCGACCGAGTACGAGGCCGCAACGGTCAATGACCCATACCACGGGGGTCCCGCCGGCTTTGATCAGGCACTTGATTACATCGAGGACGCCTGCAATGGCCTGATGGAGGTCGTCCGGCGTCGGGCCAGCATGGTTGCTGCCGCCTAGACCAGTCGGCCGGCTTTTGTTGCCCGTGCAGGCGGGCCTTGATTGAAAACGGGAGCCTTGTGCTCCCGTTTTTTTATACTTGAGTAAATCGCTCGGATTCTGTAAACTTCCTACTAAATCACTCGGAAAAGGAATCGAGCCATGCGACTTACGACGAAGGGACGATTTGCAGTCACAGCGATGATCGATCTTGGTCTTCGCCAGGACAAGGGGCCAGTGACATTGGCGGCCATCAGTCAGCGTCAGCGCATCTCCCTGTCTTACTTGGAGCAACTCTTCGGGCGCCTGCGCCGGCACGAGTTGGTCGAATCCATGCGGGGCCCTGGTGGAGGTTACCGGTTGGCGCGCGATGCCAAAGACCTTACCGTGGCAGACATCATTTACGCGGTGGATGAACCTCTGGATGCGACCCAGTGCGGTGGCAAGCAGAATTGCCATGAAGACCAGATCTGCATGACCCATGAGTTGTGGGCAAGTCTCAATCGGCACATGGTCGATTTCCTCGATTCCATCACCCTCGCAGACCTGGTTGACGAGCAACGCGAGAAGCAGTCGATGACCAATCAACCCGTGACCCGGCACGTCATGTTTCATGACGACCGCGAGTCCGCAAGTCACTAGGCGCTGAGCCTCTCTTCTTGAGTCCAACTCTATGAACACACCGATCTATCTCGACTACTCTGCAACGACCCCGGTCGATCCCCGTGTCGTCGATGCCTTGTTGCCTTATCTCAAGGAAGATTTTGGCAATCCCGCCTCAAGAAGCCACTCATTTGGATGGCGCGCCGAAGAGGCCGTTGAGAAGGCCCGCGAGCAGGTTGCGGCCCTGGTGGGCTGTGATCCAAAGGAGTTGGTATGGACGTCGGGCGCCACCGAGTCCATCAACTTGGCCGTGAAAGGCGCGGCCCATTTCTACAAGGACAAGGGCCGGCACATCATCACGGTCAAGACCGAGCACAAGGCCACACTGGACACCTGCAGGGAGCTCGAGCGAGAAGGCTTTGAGGTGACTTACCTCGATGTCAAAGACGACGGACTCATCGACCTGGCGGCTTTTCGTGCCTCCGTCCGAGCCGACACAATCCTGGTCTCGGTGATGTACGTCAACAACGAGATTGGCGTGATTCAAGACATTCCTGCCATTGGTGAGTTTTGTCGCGAACGCGGCATCATCCTTCATGTGGATAGTGCGCAGGCCACGGGCAAAGTCGATATCAAGCTCTCCGACTTGAAGGTCGATTTGATGTCTTTCTCCGCCCACAAGACTTATGGCCCCAAAGGCATCGGCGCATTATTCGTTCGCCGCAAGCCCCGCATCCGGCTTGAACCACTTATTCACGGTGGTGGTCACGAACGCGGTATGCGATCAGGAACCCTTCCCCCTCACCAGATTGTGGGAATGGGTGCGGCTTTCGCTCTTGCCACACGCGAGATGGCCAACGAGAACGAGCGC
>DAIPXU010000116.1:0-3987 GCA_036783055.1 Burkholderiaceae bacterium
TATAGAGTCCATCATTGCGTGAATCGGGGAGTCTCAGGATCCGTCCTGGGGCACCCCAAGTTCGCTGAGTCTCCTGCACCCGAGCCCCGAATAACTTAATTGGCTGGCCTCGATAAGAAACGACCGCACCGGGGACGGGGTCCAGCGACCTTATGTGATTGGCCACCACCTGCGCGGTTCGATCAAAACAAATGGCTCGATCTGCACTTTGAAGCTTGTGGGCATACGTCACCTCTTCGCCCGACTGTTCAAGCGCTTGGCCAGATTCGAACGGCCATTCAGATACAAACCCAGCGAGTTCGGCCGCGCCGGTCTGCGCCAAACGATCGTGAAGGGTGAGGTAATTGTCTTGCGCGGTAATCTGAACTTCGACTCGCCGCCAGACGGGGCCAGTGTCCAAACCGCGCTCCATTTGCATAATGCAGACACCTGTTGCATTGTCTCCGGCCTCGAGCGCGCGCTGAATCGGGGCGGCACCTCGCCACCTTGGGAGAAGTGAGGCGTGCACATTGATGCAGCCGAACCTTGGAATGGACAGGAAGTCCTCGGGCAAGAGAAGTCCGTAGGCGACCACGAACAAGCAGTCGAGGTGAAGGCCGGTCAGTGCTTTGCGGGTTTCCGCCGCATCTGCATGGCCGACCCGCAGCCCCTGGGGCGTCAACACGGGAATGCCTCTGGCCTGGGCGAGGAGCTTGACCGGGCTGGGTTTTAGGCCCTGACCACGACCCGCCGGCCGATCGGGTTGGGTCAAGACCACCACACACTCGAATTCGCCTTGCCGAGAGATCTCAAGAAGCCGCTCCAGGTGCACGGCCGCGAACTCTGGCGTGCCAGCGAAACCAACCCGCCTCATTGGCTAGGCACGCGCTGTCTGGGCTTGAATGCGGCTTTGTTTTTGAAGGCGCGCCTGAATACGACTTTGCTTGAGTCGAGAGAGGTAATCCACGAAGACTTTGCCCTGCAGGTGGTCCATTTCATGTTGGATACAGACCGAGAGCAACCCATCGGCCTCGAACTCCTGAGTCTCACCATTCTCATCGAGACAGCGAATCCTGACCAAGTCCGGGCGCTCTACCTCGTCGTAGACACCCGGCACAGAGAGGCAGCCTTCTTGATGAATCTTAGTCTGCGCACTACTTGAGATGACCTCTGGATTGATCAAAACGCGCAATCCATTGCGGTCTTCGGTGACGTCCACAACGATGATCCGCTCATGGATGTTGACTTGCGTGGCGGCCAAACCAATGCCCTGGGCGTCGTACATGGTTTCAGCCATGTCTTTGACGATCTGTCGAATGCGATCGTCGACCTGGGTGACCGGCTTGGCAACGGTTCGAAGCCGAGCGTCTGGGTAGTTGAGAATTTCTAGAATCGGCATAGCAATAAGTGTATCGGTCAAACGACAGGTTCAGTCAAGCGGGCGCTTTCGTCAGGCTTCGAGGTTTCGGAGACCTTGCATGCAGCCCAAAGAGATCGACATTCGCGCCCTCCCTGAGCCTATCTACCAGCGTCTGCGCCTGGCCTCTCCGGGCCTCGAGCGCTTGTTTGCCTTGGGTGGCCTCGAGAGCCTGTCCCGACCCCAGTTGGCGATTGTTGGAAGTCGCCGAGCCAGCCCACAAGGCCTTCGTGACGCCTTCTGGTTTGGGCAATCCCTGGCCGAGTCTGGCGCGGCTGTTGTTAGTGGCCTTGCGATCGGTGTGGACTCGCAGGCCCATAAAGGCGCTCTACGGGGCGGAGGCGCCACGATTGCGGTGCTTGGACATGGTCTGAATCATCTCTACCCAAGTCGCAACCGAATGCTTTTTGAAGAGATTCTGCATTCAGGTGGCCTCGTGCTTTCGGAGTACTCCGCCGAAACGCCGGCCCGCCCCCATCAATTTTTACAGCGAAACCGCATCATTGCCGCCATCAGCGGTGCTGTCTGTGTCATCGAGGCAGCGATTGACAGCGGCTCGCTCACCACTGCCCTGGCCTGTGCCGAGTTTGGGGGCGATGTCTTTGCGGTACCGGGGTCCATCCATGAGCCGCGTTATGAAGGCAGCCATCGGCTCATTCGAGAGGGGGCTTGTCTGGTTCGGTCGCCCAATGAACTCCTGTCTGATCTCGGCTTTCGACCCAATCAAAAGACGCTAGATGGGTTCGAGGCCATGGGGTCCTATTCAGATCAATCTCATGCCAGCATCGGAAAATCCATTTTTAAGACACCGGCTGGCAGTGATGCCCGCGCTGAACTGATACTTCGTGCCATGGATACCAACCCCATTGCGCTCAGCACGCTTGAATCTGCCCTGAGTCTGAGCGCCGGTGAAATTCTCGCTGGATTGCTCCAACTCGAAATTTTCGGACGAGTTCATCGGCTCTCTGATGGAAGGTGGCAACAGCTGCATTAAGGGACACCCCTTGCGAGAGGAGAGCGGGTGTGTATTCTTGCGAACAATTTTCCTGGTCAGAGACTATGTCAAAAGCCCTTGTTATTGCCGAGAAGCCCTCTGTTGCAAGCGATATCGCCAAAGCCCTGGGGGGGTTTGAGAAGAAGGACGATCTCTTTGAGCGCGACGACATGGTGATCTCATCGGCGGTCGGTCATCTTCTGGAGATCGTCGCCCCCGAGAAGTACGAAGTAAAGCGAGGCAAATGGAGCTTTGCTCATTTGCCGGTGATTCCACCCGAGTTTGACCTGCAGCCCCTTCCCAAGTCAGAGCAGAAGCTCAAGGTGATCGCGAGGCAAATCAAACGCAAAGACATTGACCACCTGATTAATGCCTGCGATGCCGGTCGAGAGGGCGAACTCATCTTCCGATACATCGTGCAGCACACAAAGGCGAAACAACCTGTGTCCCGTTTGTGGCTTCAATCGATGACACCGGATGCGATTCGCAAGGCTTTTGAGTCTCTGCGGCCTGATCAGGACCTGCTCCCGCTTGCGGATGCTGCCCGTTGTCGCTCGGAGGCCGATTGGCTCGTTGGTATCAACGGCACGCGGGCCATGACCGCATTCAATTCAAAAGAAGGTGGGTTTTTTCTCACCACCGTCGGGAGGGTTCAGACGCCGACTCTCGCGGTGGTGGTTGAACGTGAGGAGCAAATTCGAGCGTTCGTCGCCAAAACCTATTGGGAGCTCCACGCGAAGGTGGGTCTCGGGGACGATGAGTACTTAGCCAAATGGTTTGATCCGGGTTTTAAGCGATCCGATGAGAACCCCGAGCATCGGGCTGAGCGAATCTGGTCACGCGAGAAACTCGACGCACTTCTAGAATCATGCGCTGGGCAGGCTGTTACGGTTAATGACGAAAGCAAACCGAGCACCCAGGCGGCGCCTGCGCTGTTTGATTTGACCTCTCTTCAACGAGAGGCCAATGCGCGCTTTGGTTTTTCCGCAAAGAACACGCTCGGCATTGCCCAAGCACTCTACGAGAAGCACAAGGTGCTCACTTACCCCAGAACAGATTCCCAGGCCCTGCCCGAGGACATGATCGAGACTGTGAAAGCCAATCTCGCTGAGCTCAAAAAGCTTCCGGTGATTGGCGGGTTCGCAAAAACCATACTGGAGCAGCAGTGGGTGCGTCCCAATAAGCGCGTTTTTGATAACAGCAAGGTCTCAGACCACTTTGCGATTGTTCCCACCGGCCAGCTTCCAAAGACCCTCAGTGAGCCCGAGCAGCGTATTTTTGAGCTCGTTACTCGTCGTTTCCTGGCTATCTTCTTTCCAGCCGCTGAGTATCTCAACACCACACGGTTAACTCGGGTCGGGCCAGAACTTTTTAAGACCGAGGGCAAGATATTGGTCACGCCGGGTTGGCTGACCGTCTATGGCAAGGAGGAGACCGACAACGACCGGTCTCTCCCGGCAATCAATTCCCGCGCGCCAGAGTTGCTTGCGTTGGAGTCGCTGGAGCTCAAGACAAAGCCGCCGGCCCGATACTCCGAGGCGACGCTGTTATCGGCCATGGAGAGCGCTGGAAAGCTCGTTGAGGACGCCGACCTTCG
>DAIPXU010000117.1:0-3977 GCA_036783055.1 Burkholderiaceae bacterium
GGGACATCGTGGGTGACCACACCGTGCTTTTTGCTGGAACCGGCGAGCGCATCGAGGTCACCCACAAGAGTTCATCGCGCGCCACCTATGCACAGGGCGCGCTGCGGGCCGCTAAATTTCTCCAGGGCCGGCCCAGCGGACGCTTTGATATGCAGGACGTTCTAGGACTGCGCGAGCCGCAATAACTCCTCGGCCAGTTCCAAGGCACGATCGCCCGTTCCCTCGTCACCCAGCATTCTCGCAACTTCGTCTCGACGCTCTGCCTGGGCCAGTGGCCGAATGGTGCTCGATGGTTGGTCGTTGAGGACCCGCTTGCTGACCTGAAGGTGCTGGTGGCCTCGCGCTGCGACCTGCGGGAGGTGGGTCACCGCCAGAACCTGATGAGAGGCCCCCAGGTCACGCAGCAGTCGGCCCACCACATGGCCCGTGTTGCCGCCAATTCCTGCGTCGACCTCATCGAAAATGAGGGTTGGCGTCTGGGTGGCCTGCGCAGCCACTGCGGCAATTGCAAGGCCCACGCGCGAGAGTTCACCGCCCGAGGCCACCTTCGCGAGCGAGTGACCCTCCCCGCTCTTCTGGTGTTTCAAAAGGAAAGAAATGTCTTCGAGCCCATGGTCAGAGGGGGTCTCGCGGGCCTCGAGTTGCACTTGAAAGACCGACCCTGGCATGGCCAACTGGCCCAGCCACTGGGTCACCGCCTCGGCCAGCGACGCCGCGGCTGCCTTGCGGCCCTTCGAGAGTTGTTTGGCGTCCTTCTCGTACTTTTCAAAAAGCACCTTGGTCTGGGATTCGAGCCACTCCAAATCGGCCGACTGCGCAAGTTCCTCGCGAGAGGCCTGCAGCCGCTCCAATTCATCGACCAACTCCTCGGGACGAAGCTTGAGTTTGCGCGCCACCTCGAAGATGGCCGAGACGCGGGCCTCGACTTCCTCGAGGCGCCGGGGGTCTAAATCTGCTCGATCAAGATAGCGGGACAACTCACTGCCCGCCTCTTCCAATGAGATGGCAGCGGCCTCGAGCACCTGGGCCACGGCATCGAGACGTGGGTCTTTGTCGACCAGCCCGCGAAAGCGAAGCGCCCACCGCTGCGATGCGCTCAAAAGAGACTGATCGGCCTCTTCGATTTCATTGAGGGCCTGCTGCGCGGCCTCGACGAGCTCGGCCCCATGGGCCAGTCGACGTTGTTCGTCGGAGAGCGACTCCCACTCCCCCCGCTCGAGTTTGAGGGCCGTGATTTCCTCGATGCGCCAATTGATCTGCTCGAGTTGGGCAGCAATGCCACTGGCCTCGGTCTGAGCGCGCTTGAGCGCCGTCATGGCCTTCTGCCATGACTGGTGGTGCTGACGAACACTGCCGGCCAGTTCAGTTAAGCGCGCATGTCGATCGAGCAACTCTCGCTGAGCGCCCGATCGAAGCAATGACTGATGGGCATGCTGACCGTGGACGTTGACCAGAAACTCACCCAACTCTTTGAGCTGTGCAAGTGTGGCCGGCTGGCCATTGATCCAGGCGCGAGACCGGCCACCGCGTTCAATGTTGCGTCGAATCAAGACCGAGCCTTCGATGGAGTCCAGACCGGCCTCATCCAGGAATGCGGCCATGGCGCTGGCCTGCTCGCCCGAGGGAATGAACTCTGCAGACAACTCGGCCCGCTCGGCCTGGCCGCGAATCTGAATGACATCGGCTCGATCGCCGAGCAGCAGACCAATGGCGTCGATGAGAATCGATTTGCCCGCGCCGGTTTCACCGGTGAGGACCGTGAAGCCCGCAGCCAAGTCGAGTTCAAGAGACTCAACGGTCACAAAGTCACGAACTGTGAGCGTTCGAAGCATGCAGAGAGGTGATTAGTTGGACTCGGAGGGAAAGAGTGGGTCGGGCCGGCTGACCAGGACCGGATTGGAACTCCAATGGAGCTTGCGACGCAACATAGAGAAATAGTCGTAGTCCTTTGGATGAAGCAGGCGAATCGAGTGATTGGAGTTGTGAATCACAATTCGATCGCCGTCACGAAGTGCTGTCATCGCCTGCATATCGCAATGAAGCTCCGTTCCACTGCCGTCATTGACCATCACTGTGACCTGTGAATCCGCAGGCAACACGATGGGCCGATTCGAGAGGGCCTGGGCCGCAACAGGCACCAGAATCACACCCGCCAGCCTGGGGTGAAGAATCGACCCCCAGGCCGAGAGGGCATAGGCCGTCGAGCCCGTCGGGGTTGCAACAATGAGCCCATCGGCGCGAAGACTCTGCATGTAGTGGCCATCGACAAAGACGTCGAGTTCGACCATCCGGCTCACCGAGCCGCGACTAATCACCGCATCATTGAGCGCAGGCGCCTTGAATACCGACTGCCAAGGCTCGGACTCGGAGGGCCGGCGCATCACAGCCACATCGAGCATGGCGCGGTCTTCTACAACACCTCCGCCCTGCAGAAGCGGCGGCAACTGCTCACAGACACGGCTGAGTTCGAGGTCGGTTGTGAAACCCAATCGACCCTGATTGACCCCAATCATGGGAATTGCACTCGGAGCGATTTGCCGAGCAATGCCAAGCAATGTGCCATCGCCTCCGAGAACAATCGCCAGATCAATGCTGCTCGCGAGTGCATCCACAGAATCCACGCGCAGGGACTGCGATTGCGAAAACCCGTTGGCCTGGGCGGTCTTTTCCTCCATGGCCATTGCGACCCCGGGGGTGGCCGACTCCGCACAACTGAGGATGGCCCGCAACGCGTCGGCGAGACCCGTGGTCTCGGGACGACCAAATAAGCCGATCCGTGGATAGAGCATCGCCATGAAGGGATTAGATCACAGCGCATCTACAATTCAGGAAATGGACAATCGTTCAAGACAGCTACTTAAAACACTGATCGAGCGCTACATCGCCGAGGGCCAACCGGTCGGATCCCGCTCCCTATCAAAGTTCTCCGGACTCGACTTGTCGCCGGCCACGATTCGAAATGTGATGTCGGACCTTGAAGAGATGGGCCTCGTGGCCAGTCCGCACACATCGGCGGGCCGCATCCCCACCCCAAAGGGCTATCGCCTATTCGTCGACTCACTGCTCACCGTTCAACCACTTATGCCCGAGCAGACCGCCCTTCTGGAGTCGGGCCTTCCCGCAGATGCGCCCAGCCGAATCATGGTCCATGCGGCCAACCTGCTATCGAGCCTTTCGCATTTCGCAGGCGTGGTCACCGCTCCCAAGCGGCCCATGCAGTTCCGTCACCTGGAGTTTCTGCGCTTGGGCGAACGCCGGCTGCTCCTGATTGTGGTGACGCCCGATGGCGAAGTCCACAACAAAATCCTCCAAGTCGACCAGGACTACGAAGCCGCCACACTCATCGAGGCCAGCAACTTTCTCACCAGTCATTACGCGGGCATGGGATTTGATGAGGTTCGCAGTCGCTTGCACAGTGAGATCAAAGCGCTTCGGGCCGATGTGGCCAAACTCATGCTCAAGGCTGTTGATGAAAGCAGTGCAGCCATGGGCCAGCCCGAAGAGCACATTCTCATCTCGGGTGAGCGGCGCCTGCTCGATGTCTCGGAACTCTCCAATGACGTGGTTCGCCTGCGGCAGTTGTTTGAACTCTTCGAACAACGCACCACCCTGGCCCGGCTCCTCGACTCCGCCATTGGCGCCCAGGGAGTGAAAATTTTTATCGGGGGCGACTCTGAACTTGTTCCGGTGGAGGACCTCTCTGTAGTCACAGCCCCATACGACATAAACGGCCGAATCGTGGGGACCCTTGGTGTCATTGGGCCCACGCGAATGGCGTACGATCGGATGATTCCGATTGTCGACATCACCGCGCGCCTGGTGTCCACCGCCATGGCCCAAATCGGAAACGCCGACGCCCACCCCAGCCCACACATGAGAGAGATAAGAGCCTTCAACTGACAGCAGGCAAGATCCATGACGCTCCGCACTATTCACATGGCAGCCGTCTGCGTGTGGGCGTATTGCTCGTCAACCTG
>DAIPXU010000118.1:0-3958 GCA_036783055.1 Burkholderiaceae bacterium
GAGTGTCGGCGTGAGCATGCTGGCGGCGGCGAAGGGATATGAGTTCGATACCCTCGATGACGTCAAGGGCCTCGCCAAGCGCCGCCCCGACCTGGCCTGGGTCATGCTCATTGTTGTTTTCTCCTTGGCCGGCATTCCGCCAACGGTCGGGTTCTACGCCAAGTTTGCCGTTCTCGAGTCTGCCGTGGCGGCCGGTTATGTGGGGCTTGCCATCTATGCCGTGATGATGTCGCTTATCGGCGCCTTCTTCTATCTCCGAATCGTGAAGGTAATGTTTTTTGATGACCCGCTGCCCATGTCAGACAAGCCATTTCATTGTCCGATTCAGCGCACTGTCCTGTCGGTGAATGGCGCATCGCTGCTGGTGCTTGGCATCATTCCTGGGCCGATGATGGCCTGGTGTCTCGATTTGATTCGAGCCTCACTCGCTGCATGAATGTCACGGCAGCCGCGGTTGTATGGCTCGGTGTTGGCCTTGCGCTTGCGAATTGGTGCTTTTTTACAGAGCGCCGATTTGGTCTCCTCGATCGCTCAATAAAGCCATTCTGGTTCAGACTCATTGAGTTGCTGGTCAGTTACTTCCTTTTGTTGGTTCTGGGTGTCTGGTTGGAGTCCTCGATGGGGTCCGTTCAGACACAGACCTGGAATTTCTACGCCATTACTTTCCTTTTGTTTCTCGTGATGGCCTATCCGGGTTATGTATGGCGGTATCTGCGTCGACGCTCCCCTGGAGCGCGTTGAGTGAGTCAGGACCGCCGACCGGCAGGCCTTGCCATTGATCCAGCGCCACACCTCGCGGAGCGTAGGGTTGCAGGCTCGCTCTCATTCGACGGCGTCCTACTCAAGATTTATCGTGATGAGGCCGTGGCCGCCGACGGCCATGCCTGCATTCGTGAATACACCTTGCACCCTGGGGCTTCGGCCATCGTGCCCATTCTTCCGAACGGCAACCTACTTCTCGAGCGCCAGTGGCGTTACCCGCTGAATCGCTCGTTTCTTGAGTTTCCTGCGGGGAAACTGGATGCGGGCGAAGATCCTTTGGATTGCGCCGCTCGTGAACTGCGGGAGGAGACTGGGTACCTCGCCACGCGTTGGGCACGGCTTGGCCCCATGCACCCGGTGATCTCTTATTCAACCGAGGTGATTCACCTCTTTCTCGCCACGGGCATGAAGGCTTCAGAGTCCTCTCGAGAGGCCGGAGAGTGCCTCGAACTGATTGAAATCCCTCCGCACGACTTTCTCGCAAGGGCAGAGGCGGGTGAGGTGAGCGATGCAAAGACTCTCAGCGCTGCGTTCTGGATTCAAAGAATCCTGAGCGGACAGTTTCAACCCCGTTGGATTCATCGCCGAGTCGCGGATGATTAATCAGGCCGCGCTCTTAAGACTTGGTTGGATGTGGGTCACCGCGGTCGTGGCGCTGTGGGTCGCCGATGGACTCTTCGATTCAATCTGGTTTGATGGCCCCTCAAGCCTCGCGATCGGAGCGTTGCTGCTTACCCTGGTCAACCTCACACTCAAGCCGATGCTGATGCTCCTGAGCCTTCCCTTTATTGTCATGAGCCTGGGCTTGGCCATCCCGCTGGTCAATGGTCTGGTGTTGCTTGTGGTCGCTGAGATGGTCAATGGCTTTCATGTCTCGGGCTACTGGATGGCGGTATTGGCCGCATTGTTCGTTTCTTTCATGACTTTTCTCATGGCGGTGGCCTCGGGGCAGAGTCTTGTGCGTGTAAGGCATGCTTCCAATGGCGGTCCGAGTGAGGCTTCAAAGCCGTCTCAGAATACTCATCAAGGGTCCGATTCATCCAAGCCCGGGCGGGGCTGGTCATCGCAGAGCCAGGCCGATGATGTCATCGATGTCGAAGTCAAAGAAAAGGATGACCGCCCGTGAGGGTCACCGCCCCCGCGGCCCTGGGCGAGGCCCTGCAGGATCTCGACACACCGTGTCTGGTTCTGGATCGCGAGGCCTTTGTTCGCAATCACGACCGGTTGATGCACTCCATGAGTGGCATTGGGGTTGCGGTACGCCCGCACGCAAAGAGCCATAAATGTCCGGAAATTGCGCGCTACCAGATTCGCAATGGGGCCGTTGGGATTTGTTGCCAGAAGGTGAGTGAGGCGGAGGCATTTGCAGACGAAGGCATTGAGAACATCCTGGTTGCCAACGAGTTTTTCGGCCAGAAGAAGATTCATCGCTACCTGGCGCTTGCAAGTCGTCTGCCAGCCATTGCCTGTTGTGTCGACCATCCCGATCAGGTTGCTGCACTCTCGCTGGCGGCAGAGCAGTCCAGAATTCGTCTGAGGCTCTTGGTAGAGATTGATGTGGGCCAGGGCCGCTGCGGCGTTCAAGATCTCAGCGATGCCGTTGCGCTGGCCTCACAGATTGCCCAGAGTCCTTGGCTTGAGTTCGCCGGTATTCAGGGCTATCACGGCTCCGCCCAGCATTTTCGCTCCTACTCAGAGCGCCTGGGCGCGATTTCCAGCGCGGCCAACCGCATTCGGGCACTTCATGGAGAATTGGGCAAGCTCGGAATCGAGGCACCCTGGCGCACGGGCGGCGGCACCGGCAGCTATGCCATTGAGGCAAAGAGTGGTGCCTATACGGAAGTGCAGCCTGGGTCTTATGTGTTTATGGATGCAGACTACCAGCGCAACCAGCCCGCTCCAGACGCACAGCAACCAGTGTTTGAGCATGCCCTGTATGTCGCGGCAACGGTGATGAGTCGACCCTCGCCGGATCGGGCAGTGCTCGATGCAGGGCTGAAATCATTCAGTGTCGACTCGGGCCTGCCGGTGCTCGATGGTCCGGCGGGTTGCACCTATGTGAAGGCCTCGGATGAACATGGCGTGGTCTCCACCAAGAATAGTTCGAGCCTTCAACTCGGCGATGTCCTGCGAGTGATCCCCGGGCACTGCGATCCCACCGTCAATCTCTACGACCACATTGTGGTGATGTCAGAGGGCAGGGTGGTCGATGTGTGGCCGATATCGGCCCGTGGGCGGTCTTGCTAGAATTCGTTTGAAGGAAGCGTGGCAGAGCGGTTGAATGCACCGGTCTTGAAAACCGGCGAGGGGGCAACTCCTCCGTGAGTTCGAATCTCACCGCTTCCGCCAAATAGAAAACGGCCCCTGCCGCGATGGCATGGGGCCGTTTTTGTTGGTGACTACAGTCGGTTTACGTCTGAGAGACGATCAACCCATTGTGTAGATCACGTACATGAGAGCCACATAAGCCACTGGCACGATCGGTGTGAGTATCTTAGCCGTGGACATTGACTCCGTGTTTGCGCTCTTCATGGTGAGATACCCCATTGTCATGAGGCCCAAGGCACCCACAGCCGCAACGAAGTGCGAGGGCTCCATGGCACCCAACATGGGGCTTCCGGCTGGCATGAAGAAATCTGACAGGAAGATAATCGAGACGTTGAAGAAACAGCTGCCGTAGACATTGCCCATGGCCAAGCCGTAAGACTTGCGCATTGCGGCGGCCAGAGTCACCGAGCCTTCAGGCAGAGTGGTCACCATGGAAACCAGCAGCACACCGACAAAGCCCGCACCAAGGCCTGTAATGGTGGCAATGGCATTGGCACTCTCGGCCAGATACTTGCCCGCGATGATCACCGCAGTCGAGGCAACAATGAAGCCAACCCACGCCTTGGCAGGACTGCCTCGCTCACCTTCCTCCTCACCCGCGGCCGCGGCACTCTCTTTACTGGCGGTGTAGACCTTCTTCATTCCGAAAATGTAGATCAAGATCAACACAATCCCGCCGACGGAGGTGGGTCCGAGCTTCATGTCGCCCCAAATGGATAGCAAGAGCGCCGCCGCAACGATGACCAGACCTGCCTTGACCAGGATTTCGGTCTCTTTGCCTTGTCCGCCAAACATGTTTCGGATGCCGAATAAAAGGGCCACGATACAAATGACGAAGACGTTCATCATGTTCGCGCCGAACACGTTC
>DAIPXU010000119.1:0-3566 GCA_036783055.1 Burkholderiaceae bacterium
ATCGGCTGTCGTCTGCCTCTTTCGATGGGTCGACGCAGACCGCGTTGAACTCAGCATCCTCCCTCGACAGATCCTCTATGGCCCGACCGACGTCGGTCGCCTCAAAGTCGAGGCAGGCGCAGACCGACTCAGGACCCTCTCACCGCTCTGTGAAATCACCACCGAGGCAATGCACGCAAACGCGCAGAACCTCCCCGGCTGGATTGCATCGGCCGACTTGGTCCTCGACTGCACAGACCGATTCGAGACCAGGCAGACCATCAATCGCCTCTGCGTCGCCGCTCGAAAGCCGCTGGTCATCGCATCGGTGATTCAGTGGTCGGGGCAATTGCTCGTGGTCGACCCAGATTGGCCAGAGGCCGGCTGCTACGCCTGTCTGTTCTCGCCCGAGACCCAGGGCGCTGATGCGGCCTGCGGGGCTTTTGGAGTCTTTTCCTCGGCGGCCGGCCTAATGGGCACCATGCAGGCCCATGAGGCGCTCAAGCGCCTTGCAGGAATCCAGAAGTCCGCACCACAGCTTCACCTGTTTGATGCCAAGGGCCTTCAACTCCAATCGATTGGGCTCACGAGAAGCGCAAGCTGCCCGGTTTGTGGGTCCTAAGAGACCGTTGCTCTTCCGAAGAATTTCCCGGAGCTAGAAGAGGCCCGCGAGAATCTCTGTAGCCTGGTCCGAGGGCTTGGCCTTAAAGCCACTCTTGGCGAATCGAAGCCAACGTCCCATCACAAAACCCATGGCCAAGCTGGCCTTGGTGGTGGGGTCCAGCCGGACCTCTGTCGACTGGCCGGCGGCCTCCTGGAGCTTGAGCACTTGGCGCAGCGAGGCCTCGACTCGATCGAGGAGTTGATTGACCCGCTGCTGCAGCCGAGCATGCTCAAAAACAATGGCCTCGCCCACCAGGACCCTGGTCATGCCTGGGTTCTTCTCAGCAAAGCCAAGCAGCATGCTCACAATCGCGCGTGCCTTTCGTGGCCCGTCATCGGAAGAGGCTTCAATCTGATTGATGAGGCCGAAGACGGTCTGTTCGATGAACTCGAGCAGACCCTCGAACATCTGGGCCTTGCTGGCAAAGTGCCGATACAAGGCCGCCTCGGAGACCTGGAGTTTGGCCGCTAGGGCGGCCGTGGTAACCCTCTCGGCCTCACCTTCCTCGAGCATAGAGGCGATCGCCTGCAGGATTTGCAGGCGACGCTCGCCCGGCTTGGGACGCTTTCTGGTTGGCTCGGAGGCCTCTTGAGCGGCTTCTGTCATGGACTCTCCCGCACTTCGTTTAGGGCAGGCGCACCAGCGCTGAGAGGGAGTTTACTTGATGATGCACGTAATGCGGACGCCGAATGCTCACGGGGCGAAGTTGGGCCCGGGTTCGGTCCCGAAGGGTCTTGGAGACCCAGACACGGGCAGTGCGCATCCCCGCTCGATGGGCCCCAAGCAGATTTTCAGCGCTGTCGTCGATCAGCGTGATCTGGCTTGGTGCCCGATGGGCAATCTGAATCAATCGTCTCCAGAGCCAGGTCG
Source organism: Burkholderiaceae bacterium (assembly GCA_036783055.1). Taxonomy (GTDB): domain Bacteria; phylum Pseudomonadota; class Gammaproteobacteria; order Burkholderiales; family Burkholderiaceae_A; genus Hahnella. Next base: position 1,514 of record DAIPXU010000119.1, read on the forward strand.
AGGGCTTGGGGCGAAGCTGGCCCATCGCGCGCATATCCTCAATGCAGATGAGTCGATCGAACAAGCGCCCGATCCGCATCGACTCCAAAAGCCTGTGGGTATAGACGCGTGGCGCATTGGTGAGAAGCCAACGCTCCCCTTGAAGGCGGCCAATGCGGCTGGCGAGGCCCCGCTCAAACTTCAAGAAGGCAGCAAGCTCATCGGGTGCTGGATGGGTCTTGGCCAGAAAATCGTGGGGGTCGGTTCCCTGGTGACGCACCATGCCCAAGAGGGTGGCACCGTAGCGATGCCAATAGGTTTGGCGAAGGGCGGAGGCTTCTGCCTCATCCCCGCCCAGCTGGTCGACAATGTAGCGGGTCATTCGACGGTTGATCTCCCCCATCAGGGTCCAGCTGGCATCGTGCAGCGTATTGTCGAGATCAATGAGCCAGAGGGGCCTTGGATAGGCCGATGCCGCCGCGGCCAGACTGCGGCGAGACATTCGAATCGACATGGCTAGTGGGAGCGAATCATGGTGCCCACACCCTCATTCGTGAGGATCTCAAGTAGCAGGCTATTGGGCACCCGGCCATCGATAATGTGGACCGACTGGACCCCGCTCTTTGCTGCATCGAGCGCAGAGCTGATCTTCGGGAGCATCCCGCCCGAGAGGGTGCCAGCGGCAAAGAGGTGGTCGAGCTCTTTCGCAGACAGACCCGTAATGAGTTGCCCCGACTTGTCGAGCACGCCGGGGGTGTTGGTCATGAGAATGAGTTTCTCGGCCTTGAGGATCTCGGCAATCTTTCCAGCGACCAAATCTGCGTTGATGTTGTAAGTCTCGCCATCTCGACCGGACCCAATGGGGGCAATCACGGGCGTGAATCCCGTGCCCAACAAGGAGCGAACAATCTCGGGGTCGACGGACTCAATCTCACCGACCATGCCAATGTCCAGGGCCTGATCGGGCAGGTCCTGCGAGGGAATCATCATCTTGCGGGCACGAATCAGGCCACCGTCTTGCCCGGTAAGGCCCACGGCCTTGCCACCCGCATGATTGATGAGTTCGACGATTTCCTTGTTGACCTTCCCGGCAAGAACCATCTCCACAATGTCCATGGTCTCGGCATCGGTAACACGCATGCCCTGAATGAACTCTCCCTTCTTGCCCACGCGACTCAGGAGGTCTTCGATTTGTGGGCCCCCGCCGTGGACCACCACCACATGGATTCCGACCAGACGCAAAAGGACGACGTCGCGTGCAAATCCCTGCTTGAGGGCGTCGTCGGTCATGGCGTTGCCACCATACTTCACAACAATGGTCTTGCCATGAAAGCGGCGAATGTATGGCAAGGCCTCCACAAGCGTGGAGACCTTTTGACTCGCGGAGCGAAGGTCGGTCATTGAAGCCAGAAGGAGGAGTGCTCAGTCACCAAACTGCTTCTGCCGCATCTCCCGACGCTGCTGGGCCTCGACGGACAGTGTGGCGGTGGGTCGCGCCAAAAGCCTCTGCAGGCCAATGGGCTCGCCGGTCTCTTCGCAGTAGCCATATTCGCCACTCTCGATGAGCGCCATGGCCTGTTGAACCTTTTTGATGAGCTTGCGCTCTCGGTCGCGGGTGCGAAGTTCGAGCGAATGCTCCTCTTCAATGGTGGCGCGGTCGGCTGGATCTGGAACGAGCACGGTCTCTCGAAGATGCTCAGTGGTCTCCCCAGCATTGGCTCGAAGCTCGGCCTCAAGCGCCTGGAGCCTGCGACGAAAAAAATCGAGCTGGGCGGTACTCATGTATTCACTGGCGGGTTGCGCCAGGAGCTCGTCTTCGGTCTGAATCATCTTCACAGCTGCATTCATGCGGGGTCCACCTTATTGACTTCAACAACGAAAAACACTTTACAAGCGGCGTTCGAAACACGCCTAGGCCGAGACCAGGCACTGGCGCAACCCTTTCTCGATTGTATCCCTGGGAAGCTTGCGGCCGATGAAAACAATTCGGCTCTGCCGCCTCTCGTCGGCCTTCACGGGTCGCCACCGATCGCCTCCCATCAGCATAAGACCCCCCTGGAAGACCATCTGATTC
>DAIPXU010000119.1:3576-3954 GCA_036783055.1 Burkholderiaceae bacterium
CGACGTCGGCGGCCCGCAGCCCGCCGAGGATCAGGCCGCCCCCGATCGCCCCCCATCAGCATATGCACGCCTTGGATGACCATCTGATTCTCGCTGCCCTTGACCCAGACCACCCCCTTGTAGCGCATCAACTGGGGGCCGTAGGCCTGGGAGACCGCGGACATGAAGTCCGCAAAGCGCTCGGCATGAAATGGCTGCTCGGCCTTGAAAATAAAGGAGCGCACATCATCTGCATGGTGATGGTGAATGTCGGTATCGAGAAAGTCGGTGGCCATCTCAAGTGCCGCATTGAGATTGAAGCCACGAATATCGAGTATCCGTTCTATGGGGGTCTCGCAAAAATGCTCCAGTGACTGACTGGCGCTGGCATTCATTTTT
>DAIPXU010000120.1:0-3949 GCA_036783055.1 Burkholderiaceae bacterium
GGCTGGACCTGGCTCGGCAAGAAGCCCGACGGCGCACTGGATATCGTCAATACCAGCAACGCCGCCACACCGGTGACCACTGCCGACAAGCCCCTGCTCACCTGCGATGTCTGGGAGCACGCCTACTATGTGGACTATCGCAACAAGCGGCCCGACTACATGAATGCCTTCTGGGCCCTGGTGAACTGGGAGTTTGCCTCGGCCAACTTCGCCTGAAGTACTAAGGACACACTGAGCGTTCGGTCAGCGATCGATTGGGGTAGTGATCGGTTGGTGATCGCTTAGCAATCAACGAGCGATCGACTAGGGCTGCCGCGGTGGGGGCAGCCCTTTGATTTTCTTGCCAGGCCCGATCCCGCGTCGTTCAAACCAACCCTGCTCCATCTCGAGCGCATAGAGGGCCGGGCGCATTGCGCAGTGGGGAGTCTCGGTTCTCGGCCGCATATCGGCCAGGTTGATGACTTCACCGCCCGCATCAATGAAGGCCACCGTCAATGGCAGGGGCGTGTTTTTCATCCACATGCAGATGCGCTCGGGCCGTTCGAAGACAAAGACCATGCCACTGTCGGGCGCAAGGGACTCGCGGTGCATCAGCCCCCGTGCCCTCTGATCGGGTTCGGCCGCAACCTCTGCGCTGATTCTGAAGGCACCGATTTGAAGGGAGATGGGCCCGGCCGCCTCGGCCGCGGCCCCTGCTTTGCCAGCGGCCATCGACGGTCCAGGGCCCAGACCCATGGCCAGCGAAGCGGCCAGGGAGGCACTCACCATTCCTCTGGCCAGCTGGCCAGACAGGCCAGCCGCCCGCACTCTGCGGGCACCTGCGCGAAGGGCCATTCGTAGCAAGGAAGATTGGATCAAGATCAAGAGTCGGTCAGATTATTTCAAGGGGCCATTCTTGGGGGGACGCTTGACCGTAGAATATCCGGACAGAAAAAATTCTTCGGAGATTGCCATGTCGAGCAAAGTTGTCGTCCCCAGCGTAGGAAAGAAAATCACGGTCAATGCCGACCATTCGCTGAACGTTCCCGATCAGCCCATCATTCCTTACATCGAGGGCGATGGCACGGGGGTGGACATCTCCCCCGTCATGATCAAGGTCGTGGATGCGGCCGTGGCCAAGGCCTATGGGGGCAAGCGAAAGATTGCTTGGATGGAGATTTTCTGCGGCGAGAAGTCGACCCGAGTCTATGGGCCCGATGTCTGGCTCCCTGATGAGACGCTCTCGCTGCTCAAAGACTATGTCGTCTCGATCAAGGGCCCACTCACCACACCGGTGGGCGGTGGGATTCGGTCGCTGAATGTGGCCCTTCGTCAGCAGCTCGACCTCTACGTCTGCCTGCGGCCTGTGCGCTACTTCAAAGGGGTTCCCAGCCCCCTCAAAGAGCCCGAGAAGACCGACATGGTGATCTTTCGCGAAAACTCCGAGGACATCTACGCAGGCATTGAGTACGCGGCCGACTCTGCCGAGGCCAAGAAGCTCATCGACATCCTCATCAAAGACTTCGGCGTCAAGAAGATCCGTTTCCCGGGCACCTCGGGCATTGGCATCAAGCCCGTCTCGAAAGAGGGCACCGAACGGCTCGTGCGCAAGGCCATGCAGTACGCCATCGACAACGACAAGCCTTCGGTCACGTTGGTGCACAAGGGCAACATCATGAAGTTCACCGAGGGGGGCTTTCGCGATTGGGGCTACGCCCTGGCACAGAACGAGTTTGGGGCCAAGCCCATCGACGGCGGCCCCTGGTGCAGCTTCAAAAATCCCAAGACCGGCAACACCATTACCGTGAAGGACTCCATTGCCGATGCCTTCTTGCAGCAGATTCTGCTGCGACCCAACGAGTACGATGTGATCGCCACCCTCAACCTCAACGGCGACTACATCTCGGATGCCCTGGCCGCCCAGGTGGGGGGCATCGGCATTGCGCCGGGGGCGAATATGTCCGATACCGTGGCCATGTTCGAGGCCACCCATGGCACCGCGCCCAAGTACGCTGGCAAAGACTATGTCAATCCCGGCTCGCTGATTCTCTCGGCCGAGATGATGCTTCGTCACATGGGCTGGACCGAGGCGGCCGACCTCATCATCGCCTCGATGGAGCGCTCGATCACCAGTAAGAAGGTCACCTATGACTTTGCCCGGCTAATGGACGGTGCCACCCAGGTCTCTTGCTCGGGCTTTGGCGATGTCATGATCGCCCATATGTAGCGAGGCCTCGGCACAAACAAAAAAGCCCCGGACATTTCTGCAGGGGCTTTTTTATGGGCCGGTGACGCGGTCTGCGCCCGACCCGACGTTCAGAAGGGCTTTAGCCCTGGGGAACGATATTCGATGCCTGCTTGCCTTTGGGGCCTTGAATGATGTCGAACTGAACCTTCTGGCCCTCTTTCAGCGAACGAAACCCGTTGGTCTGGATTGCGGAGAAGTGTGCGAAAACATCCTCGCCACCTTCATCGGGGGTGATAAAACCAACACCCTTGGCGTCGTTGACCCACTTGACTGTACCTGTAGACATTCCTGCGTACCTACCTTTTTCAAAATAACAATAAACCGCACGTCAAGAGGACAACCCTGCCATGCGAAGCGCAATACCACAGCCCAATATATTCCTTGCCGAAGGGTTTGTCTACACCAGAATCGATCTAAACTAAAGCCCATGCCGAACCAACTTCCTGCCCTCCCCGGCGATGGCGGCTCGCCAGTCCTGGAAAAGGCGCCAGCCAAAGTTGCTCCGCCGCCACGGTTTACCGTCTGGCTCCTCAACGATGATTTCACCCCGATGGAATTTGTGGTCATCGTTCTGCAAAAATTCTTCTCAATGGACCGCGAACAGGCCACCCAGGTCATGCTTCGAGTGCATCGTGAGGGCCGCGGCGTCTGCGGCGTCTACCCACGTGAACTCGCTGAGACTAAAGTAGAGCAGGTCAACGGTTTTTCCCGGGTGCACCAGCACCCCCTGCAGTGCGTCATGGAGGAAGCATGATTTCGCAAGAACTGGAAGTGAGTCTCCATATGGCCTTCGTCGAGGCCCGGCAGCAACGACACGAGTTCATCACCGTTGAACACCTTCTCCTGGCGTTGCTCGACAACCCCTCCGCGGCCGAGATCCTCCGGGCCTGCGCCGTCGACATGGACGCCCTGCGCAAGGCTCTGCTGACGCACATCAGCGACAACACGCCGGTGATTCAAGGCACCGACGATGTCGACACGCAGCCCACCCTGGGCTTTCAGCGCGTCATTCAGCGGGCGATCAAGCATGTCCAGTCCACCTCCAACGGCAAGAAAGAGGTCACCGGCGCCAATGTGCTCGTGGCCATCTTCGGTGAGAAGGACTCCCACGCGGTGTACTTCTTGCACCAGCAGGGCGTCACCCGACTCGATGTCGTCAACTTTATTGCCCACGGCATCACCAAGGCGGGCCAGACACCACCCACCGGCGCCGAAGAGCCCGCGGTGGAGACCCCCGATGGGGCGCCGGCTGCCGCCAACAGCCAGCAGCAGACGCCGCTCGATCAGTACACCCAGAATCTGAACAAACTCGCACTCGACGGCAAGATCGACCCCCTGATTGGGCGCGAGCACGAGGTCGAGCGAGTCGTCCAGGTGCTCTGTCGCCGCCGCAAGAACAACCCCCTGCTGGTGGGCGAGGCCGGCGTGGGCAAGACCGCCATTGCCGAGGGCCTGGCCTGGCGCATCACCGAAAAGCAAGTGCCCGACATTCTCGAGAACGCCACTGTCTATTCTTTGGACATGGGTGCATTGCTTGCCGGCACCAAGTACCGGGGTGACTTTGAGCAGCGTCTCAAGGCCGTGTTGAAGCAGCTCAAGGCCGACGAGAATGCCGTGCTCTTTATCGATGAGATTCATACCCTCATCGGCGCAGGCTCGGCCTCGTGTGGCACGCTCGACGCCAGCAATCTCCTCAAGCCAGCCCTCTCATCGGGCAGCCTT
>DAIPXU010000121.1:0-3893 GCA_036783055.1 Burkholderiaceae bacterium
CGGGCATCGGCCATCGACTCTTGCATGGCGGGTTCGATGTTGCCCAGGAAGACCAACTCGGCCTGGGGGTGAAGGTACTGGAAGATGCTCCCGAGTGGCTCGTCAAAAAGAAGGGGCAGGTAGTACTCAATGCCTGCGCCGAAGACCCCATTGGCCGCATCGCGGTAGAGGCTGCAGCGCGATGGGTCTCCCTCAAACTGCTCGCGCCACTTCGCGCGCAGTCGCATGGCCGAGGCCTCGTCCCGGGGATACTCGCGACCCGGCAGCAGGCGAATCTCATTGACGGGATGGATGGTTCTCTGGCTGTCTGGATCGAATACGCGAAGTGAGTCGACTTCATCGTCAAGGAGTTCGATTCGATAGGGAAGGGCACTTCCCGTGGGGAACAGGTCAACAATTCCACCGCGCAGCGCATATTCACCCGGAGAGACAACCTGGCTCACCGGGTTGTAGCCAGCGGTGCGCAGTTGTTCACGCAGGCTCTCGAGTCGCAAGGGCTGACCGGGCTTGATAAAAAAGGTATTGGCCGCCAAAAAGCTTGGCGGGCAGATTCGTTGCAGCGATGTGGCAGCCGAGACCACAAGAACATCGACACGGCCTTGCAGCGACTCGTAGAGGGCAAGCAGCCGATCGGAGATCAGGTCTTGATGCGGAGAGAAGGCCTCGTAGGCAAGGGTTTCCCAGTCACTCAGCAGCCGGACACAGAGGGCGGGATTGAATTGACTGAGTTCGCCAGCCAGTCGAGTGGCATGCGCGGCGTCGCTCGCTACGACAAGGCTGCCGGCGCCCTGGTTCCGCGCCTGACCAATGAGCCCCTCGGCCCAACCAGACAGCAAAAGACTGTCGGCCGACCCATATTCCATGGGCAGGGCCAGTGACTGCCCAGCCACCGGACGTGTCTTTTCGTGCAAGGCAATGGGATCGCGAAGCCATGCTTTGGCCTCGGCAAGGGTGTTCATCTGTTAATTTTAGAGCCATGCAAGCAAAGACCCGGTTTCTTCTGACTCAAGGCGAGGCGCTCGCCTGGGCCAGCGCATGCCGCCAGAGTGCCTCGGCGCAAGTTTCAGCCGGGTCCAAGGCCCGCTGTATCTGGGCTGTGATTCCTGCCGCGGGCTCGGGCAGTCGGGCGGGCCTCTCTAAGCCCAAGCAGTATTGGCCGCTCGAGACCGGTGTGCCGATGCTTGTTCAGACCATCTCGGCACTCTCCGTGCTGGCGGGTCGAACAGACTTTGCCGGCATTCTGGTTGTTCTCGCGCCAGATGACAGCGCTTGGGTGTCAGATGGCATTGATTCAATGCTCTTCAATCACCCTTGCATTGCCTTGAGCGGTCTTCGGCTGGCCGCCGTCAAGATCGGTGGGGCAAGCCGGTCGGCCTCGGTCTTGGCCGGTCTCGAACTGATTGCCCAGGGCTGCAGAGAGACTGGCCTTGGCAAGGGTTCAGCCGATGGCGCTCGAGACACCAGTGCTTCTGCCGGTCACACGACAGCTGACATGGATTGGGTTCTTGTTCACGATGCGGCCAGGCCATGGGTGAGAGAGGCCGAGCTCAGTCGGCTTCTTGAGTTCGGTTTGGCCAGCGCCCACGGGGCCATTCTTGCCCTTCCAATTGCGGATACAGTCAAGCAGTCGGAGGGTGGCAGCCGCATCGCCAAGACGGTGCCTCGGGATGGACTCTGGGCGGCACAGACCCCTCAGATGTTTGAACTCGATGGACTTGTGAAGGCGCTGCATCAACACCCCGAGGCCACCGATGAGGCCAGCGCAATGGAGCATGCGGGCTGCTCTCCCGGCTTGGTGGTGGGCCATCGCTCCAACATTAAGATGACTTTTGAAGAGGATTTTGTGGATTCATCCAAAGAGCAGCAGGTGCGTCGTTCCAATGACATGGCCGATGACTTCCCCCGTGTGGGCACAGGGTTCGATGTGCATGCCCTGGTTGAGGGCCGTCGACTCATGATTGGCGGTGTCCACATCCCCCATGACAAGGGGCTACTTGGACATTCCGATGCCGATGTGCTCCTCCACAGCATTGCCGATGCAATTCTTGGTGCCGCCGGCCTTGGCGATATTGGCAAGCATTTTCCCGATACAGACAGCGCCTACAAAGACTCTGACAGTCGGGTGTTGCTGCGAACAGTGGTTGAGCGTGTTGCTCTTCTCGGTCTTCGGGTCTGGCAACTCGATGCGACGATCATTGCCCAGGCACCGAAGATGGCGCCACATATCTCCGCGATGATTCAGAACATCAGTGAGGACACCCGTTGTGGCTTGGTCAATGTGAAAGCCACCACCACGGAGCACTTGGGTTTCACCGGTCGTGCAGAGGGCATTGCTGCCCAGGCCTCGGTGGTTCTGCGGGCGCTTGCTGCCTAGCCGCATGGGCTTTGGACATCCCGCATTGGTGGTGGACACCTCTGGCTCGGTGACATCGCTTGTTCTTGTTATTGGTCCCGGCCAGTGGCTTGCGGCCTCATCTGCTTCGGGTCGATCTCAGGCGAGCGATCTCCTGCCCATGGGCAGCCGTCTTCTGGAAGAGGCGGGGATTGAATGGGGCGCACTTCGGGGCCTGGCGGTGGTCCATGGTCCCGGCTCCTTCACGGGATTGCGCATTGGTGTGGGATTTGTCCAAGGACTTGCCACGGCGCTTGGACTTCGAGTCATGTTGATCAGTGCCTTTGAGGCGGTTGCCCGCTGGTTCGTCGAGCGCCGTGGCATTCGATCCGACGCTGTACTTGAGGTTCTATTCGATGCGCGTCTCGGCGAGAGTTATCGGGCGCTCGTTCAGTGGCGCCCCAGTCAGAGGAGTCTTCAACTGGTGGGAGATCCGGCCGTTGTGGTGGCGAGCCAGCCCATTGATGGGGTCGAGCGCGTTGAGGCCCCGGATCACACAGAGTTTCAGAGTCCCCTCACAACCTGCCCGAATGCATGCAGCCTTGCGGGCTGGGCCGCCACCGTGATGGTTGACCGAATGGCAGGCACGAATGCATCTCGACATCTTGTGGATGTTGCCCATGCACAGCCGCTCTATGTTCGAGAGCGGGTCGCCCAGACGATTGAGGAGCGGCAGTCGGAGTCCGCGATGTGGCTGCGTCCGATGCAACTCAATGATTTGGCCTCCATTATGGTGATCGAAAACCAGGCCTACCCACACCCGTGGACAACAGGAAACTTCAAGGACTCACTTGCGGCGGGCTATGTCGGAGAGGGCTTGGTGGAGCAGGGAGTGATGGTGGGTTATCTGGTGTGGATGCGTGTGGTCGATGAGGCCCACCTTTTGAACTTCACCATTGCGCCGGCTCGACATCGGCGAGGCCTTGGCCAGTGGATGCTCATGAAGTGGATGGATGGGCTTCGGGCACTGGGAGTCGAACGGGTGCTGCTCGAGGTGCGTCCCAGCAACCGAGCGGCGCTGAGTCTCTATCAACGAAATGGCTTTGGCGAGATCGGAATGCGAAAGGGCTACTACCCCGACAGCGAGGGCCAACGCGAGGACGCCCTGGTTCTGGCCCGCGGGGTCCGCGGGGTGCCGCACAGAGAGTCCGTGGAGTGCGCCGCATGATGACCGCGGCGGCATTGTCTGTCCTGGTGCTCAATCCTGTCTGGACAAGGCGGGCAGCTCCAAGGGTTCCCTTGCGAATTGTGATGGACGCTTCCATTCGTGACTCGGCTGTGCATCGCGTTGTCTCCGCAATGGTCGACCATGTCTTTGTGGGTCAAGCAACAACTCGGCATTGGTCCGATCAAGGGTCTGCAGCCGGCAGTGGCCCGTGCCTGCGTATTCGACTCGCCAGTGGGGCCGTTGTGACATCCGCATCGGGCGAAGACAAGGCGGTCTGGATTCCCGCTGCGGCCACGTTTCGGGAGGCCGCATCGCGGCGTCGTGCCTGGGACG
>DAIPXU010000122.1:0-3891 GCA_036783055.1 Burkholderiaceae bacterium
CTCGATTCGGATCCCCTATGTTTCGAATCAAAAGGGCCGCCGAATCGAGGTTAGCTTCCCGGATCCAACCGCCAATCACTACCTCGCGTTTGCGGCCATGATGATGGCCGGCCTCGATGGCGTGATGAACAAGGTGCACCCCGGCGAACCCGCGGACAAAAACCTCTACGACTTGCCTCCCGAAGAGGACAAAAAGATCCCCACGGTCTGCTCGTCGCTCGACATGGCGCTAGAGGCGCTCGATAAAGACCGCGAGTTCCTGACCCGTGGTGGCGTGTTCAGCGACGGCATGATTGACGCCTACATCAACCTCTAGATGGACGTGGTGACGCGCTTCCGCATGACCACGCATCCAGTGGAATTCGATATGTATTACTCCCTGTAAGGATGCCGCATCAGGCCCGCCTCGACATGCAGGTGAAGGCAAGAGAGGGGGCGGTAAACCGCCCCCTTTTCTTTTCCAAATCCATGTTGAATCAACCCATCAATCCACTCGATCTTCTGAGCACGGCGGTTTTGCTCGTCGATACGCGTGGTGAGGTTGTGCAGGCGAATCTCGCTGCAGAGAGCCTTTTGGGTCAGCCTGCCCATCAGTTGATTGGGCAGGCGTTAGAGGGCCTATTGGTGCATCCCAACGAGGTCATGAGCGGATGGATTAAGGGCGAGGAAATGGGTGTGGTCATTCGTCGTCTGCAGACCCGCTGGTTCGTTCTCTCTCCTGCCGAGGGGCGAATGGATCGAGTTCTCGATACATCAATCAATGTGCTCGATGAGCCTGGCTTCTCGGTGGAGGTAGAGATGAGCGAGCACGAAGCGGAGCAGAAGGTGGACCGTGAGGAGCGCCAGGCGGTCTTCATGCAGATGAATCAGTCGCTGCTCAGAAATCTTGGGCACGAGGTGAAGAACCCACTCGGAGGAATACGCGGCGCGGCTCAACTGCTTGATGCCGAGTTGCCGACAAAGGAACTCAAGGAATACACCCAAGTCATCATCAAGGAGTCGGATCGGCTCCAGGCCCTGGTCGATCGCATGCTCGCACCCGTTCGGCGGAGTCGATCACCGCAGTCAGTGAATCTTCATGAGGTACTCGAGCGGGTTCGAACCCTTGTTTTGTCTGAGTTCTCCGATGGCCTTGTGATTCAGCGCGACTACGACACAAGTCTTCCTGAGATCGAGGGTGATTTGGAGCGACTGATTCAGGCGGTGCTCAATATTGTGCGCAACGCGGCGCAGGCCATTGCATCCCAATCAGAGCGCACCGAAGCAGGGCGTATTCTGCTCCGAACGAGGGCGGTCCGGCAGGTCACCCTCCATCGGCAACGCTATCGCTTGGGTTTGCACCTCACTGTTCTCGACAACGGGCCTGGCATTCCCGAGGCGATTCGCGATGAGATCTTTTATCCGTTGGTCTCTGGTAATCCGCAGGGACATGGGCTTGGCTTGACTCTTGCTCAAAGCATTGTGCATCAGCATAGCGGCACGATTGAGTGCTCGAGTGCCTCGGCAGGAACAGCGTTTGACATAGTGCTTCCCGTGGGCCTGCCTGTTCAGAAGGAGTGGATTCGATGAAGCCGGTTTGGATTGTTGACGACGATGCGTCTATTCGTTGGGTGCTCGAGAAGGCCCTGCGCAAGGCCGAGATTGATTGTCGTCTGTTCGAATCGGCCAATGAGGCCATGCGCGCACTTCAGTCCGAAACGCCACAAGTGTTGGTCTCTGATATACGCATGCCAGGTCAGAGTGGACTGGAGCTACTCGAGCAGGTCAAGGCAAGGCTGCCTGAGCTGCCGGTCATCATCATGACTGGATTCTCCGATCTCGACAGTGCAGTCTCTGCCTTCCAAGGCGGGGCCTTCGAGTATCTCTCAAAGCCTTTCGATATCGATGAGGCCACAGCGCTGATTCGTCGGGCAGTGAGAGAGTCGCATCCGTCCAACGGGTCTTCCTCCCTCACCATGGGACAGTCGTTGGAGATGTTGGGTCATGCGCCGGCTATGCAGGAGGTGTTTCGTGCCATTGGGCGGCTCTCTCAGTCATCGGCCACCGTGCTCATTACCGGTGAGTCGGGCACTGGGAAGGAGCTTGTTGCAACAGCGCTCCACAAGCACAGTCCTCGCGCGGAGATGCCTTTTGTTGCCTTGAATACCGCTGCCATTCCGCATGACTTGTTGGAGTCGGAGTTGTTTGGACATGAACGCGGTTCGTTTACTGGTGCACAAGCACAGCGTCGCGGTCGATTTGAGCAGGCCGAAGGCGGCACGCTCTTTCTGGATGAGATCGGCGATATGCCGCTCGATCTTCAGACGCGTTTGTTGCGGGTCCTGTCAGATGGCCATTTCTATCGTGTTGGAGGCCACCAACCACTCAAGGCCAATGTTCGTGTGATTGCGGCTACCCACCAGAATCTCGAGCAGCGGGTGGCCGAGGGCCGCTTTAGAGAGGATCTCTTTCATCGTCTCAATGTCATTCGGCTTCGTCTTCCTGCACTCCGTGAGCGACGTGAGGACATCCCAGATTTGGTCCGATTCTTTCTTGCTCGCTCCGCCAAAACACTCGGTGTAGAGATGAAGCGTTTATCGGACGATGCTCTCTCATTGGTTTGCATGCAGCACTTTCCAGGCAATGTTCGACAGCTAGAGAACCTATGCCATTGGATATCGGTCATGGCACCGAGCAATCTCGTGGAACCCAATGATTTGCCTCCCGAAATGCAGTCAGCCTCTAGTGATCAGGCCCATGATGCACATTCCACCTCATCTGCCTCGATTGGAACAGAGCGCACAGCACCGAGTCTCCAAGGGCATGCGGCCCAGGCCTTGGCGGGGTCGGTCCACGCACGAGACTCGCAGCGAGAGGATTCACGCGCGTTGGATCCCTCACTCGCTTGGCTCAGCGAGTTGGAACGTATGGTGGAGGGTGCGCTGCGTAGCCCTCTCACTGAGGAGGCACAGCGCTGCGGGGGTCGGATGGGATGGTGGTCCCGGGAGTTTGAATCGGTTATTTATCGCGCGGCGCTTAAACATACGCGTGGACGACGAATAGAAGCCTCCCAACTCCTTGGTGTTGGACGCAACACCATTACGCGAAAGATTCAGGAACTCTCTCTGGAATCAAGTTCGTCCGGTGACGAGACGGGTGGGCGGGTCAGCACGTAAGTCATGGCGCTCGAGATTGCGCTGAATGCCCAGAAGATCATAAAGCCCATCCCGTAGGCCTCGTGGCGACTGACCTCGATGGGTTTGCCAAAGACGAGCAACTCAGTCGGATCCAAGGCCGAGAAAAAGAGGCCTGTCATTGCGGCGGCCGATAGAAATGAGGGCCAAAAAATGCTCATCGCTGCAATGGCAACGGCGGGCGTCTTTCTTGGATCCGAGACAACTCCCGGTTTGTACTCGACCATGCTCATCATCTTGTTCCTTCCGTTGTGACCTCGAGGCGCCCTCTGACCCGCCAGCGTCCGTTGGCGTCCTCGATGGCGCTGTGCCAATTGCCGTTGCCAAGGTTCGAAATCTGGGTCTGGTAGATTCCCGGCGCAATCTGAACCAGTGACGCACTGATGTCTCGGTTTGCGAGCGTTGGATGAGCGAGTTGCATTCTCAGATGATCGGGAACGCCAGCGGTAGAGTCTGCTGCCTTGAAGCGCACTTTGATGCGGATTAAATCACCATCGACGCGAGTCCACTCCGTCTGCAAGACAACTCCCAAGCGCTCAGCCTCTTTGTCTTTGGCCAGTCGTTGGTTGATGCCCCTTCCTTGTTTGGTGTAGTCATCGGCCACCAATGAGTCTGTGGTGCTGGCTGCAATGTAGAGGGTATACATGCTTGCACCGCCCGTGACGGTAAGAAGGCCAATGACAATCCATGGCCAGGGCTGCTTCCACCAGCTCTCGGG
>DAIPXU010000123.1:0-3868 GCA_036783055.1 Burkholderiaceae bacterium
GATGGCACCGGGCGCACCCACCCAGCACATGGGCTCGCCACGGGGTGACACCACTCGCACAACGGGCTGGGCCACGTGCCGGCGGCCCAGACGAGTCATTCGATAGCCCTTCAAGGCCCCGAGAGGCACATTGGGAATATTTACATTCAAAAGGCGGGGGGATGCGAAGGGCCTTTGAATCAAACCAGCCACCACGCGTTGTGCAACATGCACCGCCGTATCGAGTTGACCAAAGCCGCGGTCTGCCAGTGAAAAGGCCACCGATGGAATTCCCAGCAAGAAGCCCTCCATGGCTGCGGCCACAGTACCCGAGTAGAGGGTGTCCTCGGCCACGTTCTGGCCGTTGTTGATGCCCGAGACAACGAGATCGGGCCGATGCTGTAGAAACCCCGTTACCGCAACGTGCACGCAGTCGGTGGGCGTTCCGTTGACATAGTGAAAGCCAGAGGAAGACTCGCGCACATAAAGTGGGCGATCGAGGGTCAGCGAGTTGCTTGCGCCACTGCGATCGGCCTCGGGTGCAACCACGGTGACCTCGCCAAAGCCACGCATGGCCTCTGCCAGGGCAGCAATTCCGGGGGAGAAGTAACCATCGTCGTTGGAGACCAGAATTCGAAAAGGCACTAAGTCTTGTCCTCTTGCGGCCAATCCCGAATGTAGGCCTTGAGCATTCGGTTCTCGAAACTCTGGGCCTCCAAAACCGCCCGCGCCACATCATGGAAAGAGACCACGCCCAGCAGAGTCTGGCCGCTCACCACGGGCAGGTAACGCTCGCCACAATCATTCATGACTTTTCGAAGTTCATCGACTGTCATCTCGGGGTGCACCAGCGGGGGCTGCGCATTCATTACCTCTTTGACTTTAATCTGAGCCATAGTGGGAGTGGGGCCCGCAAGGTTCTCTCTGAGGCGCTTGGCCATCACTCGGTTCACCTCTCGAAAGGTGAGCATCCCCACAAGCTTTCCCTCGGACATCACCACCAAGGAACCAATGTCCTCCTCATCGAGGGTGATCACAGCATCCGACAGAAGACTCTCCGGCCCCACGGTGAAGAGGATGTTTCCCTTCACACGAAGAATTTCTTCAACCTTCATGGCGCTCCCTCCCCCGCTGGTCTGTCTAGGTTTCCTCTAGCTTGCATGCTAGCACCGCGTGCCTGCAAGGGGATCTGCGCGGCAAGCACCGCCCCAAAAAGAAAGAGCCACCAGGTGAGGTAAGTCCAGATAAGCAGCAACGGAAAGGCTGCCAGCGTGCCGTAGATTTGCCGGTAGGTGGGCACCGACACCAGCACCCCACCAAAGAACTGGGCCGCCAACTCAGTCAGCAACGCAGCAATGCCTGCACCAATCAATGCAGCACGCCGATCCACATGCACCATGGGCAAGACGGTGTAGCAAAGCGTATAGGCCAGCCAGGTGAGCAGGAGATTCATCCAATCCCACCACGCCAGACCCAGCAGGGTTCCAAAACTCTTGGGCGAACCCACAAGCCACGAGAGCCCCATGGCACCGGCCCCAACGGCCAACGGGCCCAGAAGAAGGGCCACCCAGTAAATCAGCAGCCGCTGATAAAAAGACCGGGAACGATCGGGTCGCCAAATGAGATTCAGGGTCTTGTCGAGCGTGAACATCATCACAGTGGCCGTGATGCCCAAGAAGACCAGACCCACCAGCGAGAGCCCTGCGGCCTTGCGAACAAACTGATCCAAGTAGCGAGACAACTGGCTGCCCACGCCATCGGGCAAGAAATGGGCAACGATGAGGGCCTGCAGATTCTTGCGAATCGACTCGAAGTCAGAAAAGCTGGTGGACACGGCCAAGGCCACAGTGAGCAGAGGCACCATGGCCAAGAGCCACGCAAAACTCAGGCTCGCAGCAGCCTGTCCCATTCGAATCTCCGCCATCCGTTGCCAGAGACCCTGCAGAAAGAGGCCTACGCAGCGAAGGGTGGGTGGCGGGTCTGAGAGGGGCATCGTGGCTATGATAACGAGCATGCCTTCAACGTCCGTTCTCGTTCTCTATTACAGCCGGCATGGTGCCACCCATGCACTCGCCCGCGCCTGCTGCGAGGGCATCGAGTCGGTCACTGGTTGCGAGGCCGTGCTTCGGACCGTGCCCGCCATCTCCACCACCATCGAGGCCACCGAGCCACCGGTTCCGCAGGAGGGCCCCCCCTATGTGGAGTACGAAGACCTTCGCCGCTGCGCAGGTCTGATGCTTGGTTCCCCCACGCGGTTTGGCAACATGGCGGCTGCGATGAAATACTTCCTCGACGGCACCATTTCCAATTGGATGGCCGGCGACCTCGTCGGCAAGCCAGCCGGCGTCTTCACCAGTACATCGAGCATGCACGGGGGCCAAGAGAGCACCTTGCTGAGCATGATGATTCCGCTCCTGCACCACGGCATGACCATTGTCGGCCTGCCCTATTCAGAGAAGGACCTCAGCGGCACAACCACTGGCGGCACCCCATATGGCGCAAGCCACTGGGCCGGTCCCGATGGCAAGCGCCCCATATCGGATGAAGAGCACCGTCTCGCTGTGGCCCACGGCAAGCGGCTCGCTGAGATTGCCAAGGCCTTGCAAAAGCGTTGAAGCAGATTCCCGCCCCATGGGGCCGAGTCAACGCGGTGGCCTTGCTGCTGATGGTCGCCTACGGCGTACTCTGGGAGACCTGGTGGGATCCGGTTCGAGAGGGATCGATGCTCTGGCTCAAGGTCATTCCACTGGCTCTGCTTGTTCCGGGGCTCTGGCAGTCGAAGATGCGCCATCTCCAATGGCTCTCCCTGCTTATCTGGATCTACTTCGGAGAGGCCCTGGTTCGAATTGCCAGTCCTCAGGCCAGCGAGGCCTGGCTCTCCGCCGGTTGGTTGCTGCTCTCACTGATCAGCGCGGTATCGATTTGGCGAGGCGCCCGTGCATACCGCCGCCAGATGGCCAGTGGTGACTCGCCCTGAGACGATAGGCGCCGCCACTCTCGAGCGCCCACTTGGCCATGGAAGAGGCCATGCCAGTGCCGCGCCATTGCCGTCGCAGGCACTCCCGCATTCAGCCCAGCCTGAAAGTAGTCCTCGAGGATGGGAATCAATCGCTCGCGATCCTCCGGTGCGCTGCGAGTGAGAGGCGTCTGTCTGAAGAGTTCGGCATCCAGTTGCGCCAGTAACCAGGGCTGGTGGTAGGCGGCCCGGCCAATCATCACGCCATCGACTGCAGGGCCGGCCGGGTCCTCAGTGAAAAAATCAGAGGCCTTCTCCACGGAATCAATGCCACCATTGGCAACAAAAACAGCCTCGGGGAAATCGGCCTTTAACTCTCGAACAGCAGACCAACGCAGTGGTGGAATCTCTCGATTCTCCTTGGGCGAGAGGCCTTTCAATAGGGCGCCTCGGGCATGAACAATGAAGACACGGCAGCCCGCATCAAAGAGACGGCCAACAAATTCAGCAACAAATCCATAGTCATCGCGCTCATCCACACCGATTCGGTGCTTCACAGTGACCGGACGATCCACGGCATCTTGCATGGCCTTGATGCAGTCGGCCACCAGACTGGGCTCTCGCATGAGGCAGGCACCAAAGGCACCCCGCTGCACACGCTCGCTCGGACAGCCACAGTTCAGATTGATCTCGTCGTAGCCCCAATCGGCCCCAATTCGGGCAGCGCGGGCCAGTTCCTCTGGTTCACTGCCACCGATCTGTAGCGCCACCGGATGCTCGCACTCGTTGAAGCCCAAGAGTCGTTGGCGATCGCCATGCACAATGGCCCCGGTGGTAATCATCTCGGTGTAGAGCATGGCATGGGGGGCGAGTTGCCGATGAAAGAAGCGGCAGTGGCGATCGGTCCAAGCCATCATGGGAGCCACGCAGAGG
>DAIPXU010000124.1:0-3843 GCA_036783055.1 Burkholderiaceae bacterium
CATTGCAAGACTCACCACCGAGATGTACACCTCGGACATGGAGCCGGCCATGAAGCCCGCCGACGCATTCGCATTCGTGGCCCATCGAAAGACCGAGCGTGTGCCCATCGACAAGCTCGAGGGACGCATCACCACGAGCCTACTCACGCCCTATCCACCAGGAATTCCCTTGCTCATTCCCGGTGAGCGGTTCAATAAAACCATTGTTGGGTATCTGCAGTTCGCGCGGGACTTCAATGCGAAGTTCCCTGGCTTCGAGGCCGATATCCATGGCCTGGTCCAGCAGGATGTTGGGGGCCGGCCCGAGTACTTCGTTGACTGCGTAGCAGCGGGCTAGGGCCTTGCTTAGACGTTGAAACGGAAGTGCATGACATCGCCGTCCTGCACCACGTACTCCTTGCCCTCGCGGCGCATGCGCCCGGCCTCCTTGGCCCCGTGCTCGCCCTTGTGGGCAATGTAATCATCAAAGCCGATGACCTCGGCCCGAATAAAGCCGCGCTCGAAGTCCGTGTGGATCACGCCTGCGGCCTGGGGTGCCGTGGCCCCGCGCCGCACTGTCCAGGCGCGCACCTCTTTCGGGCCCGCAGTGAAGTAGGTCTGCAGTCCCAGTAACTCGAAAGCGGCACGGATGAGTCGATTCAGACCCGGCTCTTGCATGCCCATGTCGGAGAGAAAGACCTGTTTGTCGGCGTCTTCCATGTCTGCGATCTCTGCCTCGATGGCCGCGCAGATGGCCACCACTGGAGCCCCTTGTGACTTCGCATACTCGCGCAGCCGATCCAGATGGTGGTTGTTCTCAAAGCCCGACTCATTGACATTGGCAACAAACATGGCGGGCTTGGCCGTGATAAAGAAGAAGGGTCGTATCAGCGCCTTCTCTTCGGTGGTGAACTCGAGTGCCCGGATGGGTTTGGCCTGATTGAGTTGCTCGAGGCAACGCTCGAGCACCGGGACCAAGCGCGCCGCCTCCTTGTCGCCGGCTCGGGCCGGCTTCTGAACTTTCGCCAGCTGCTTCTCGGCCCCCGAGAGGTCGGCCAGGGCGAGTTCGGTCTCGATGGTCTCGATATCGGCCAGGGGATCGACGCGGCCGTTGACGTGGACCACGTTCTCGTCCTCGAAGCAGCGAACCACATTGACGATGGCATCGGTCTCACGAATGTTGGCCAGAAACTGATTCCCCAGCCCCTCGCCCTTGCTTGCTCCAGCCACGAGGCCTGCAATGTCAACGAACTCGACCGTTGCGGGCAGAATCCGCTCCGGCTGCGCGATTCCGGCGAGAGCAGTCAAGCGTGGATCGGGCAATTCCACAATTCCAGTGTTGGGCTCGATGGGGCAGAAGGGGGAGTTCTCGGCTGCGATACCTGCTTTGGTCAGTGCATTAAAAAGGGTGCTCTTGCCCACATTGGGCAGGCCAACGATGCCGCATTGAAGTGCCATTGGGTTCAGTCCTTGTTGTCGGTGTGGAGGACTCGTTGCGCCTTGTCGGGTGCATTGAGCAGTTCGTCTTGTGCCTTCAGGCAACGCCCGAGCGCCTCATCGATGCGAGACTCCTCCTCGGCGCGGGCACGACTGAGAACAAAATCGGCCACCTCTTGGTCCAGGCCAAGTCGACGGGGATGACCAATACCCACCCGAAGTCGCCAGTAATCCGCGCCGAGTCGAGCCGAGATGCTTCGCAGCCCGTTGTGTCCGCCATGGCCACCGCCCTGCTTGAGTCGGACTTGACCGGGGTCGAGGTCGAGTTCGTCGTGGACCACAAGAATCTCACTTGGCTCGATTCGATAGAACTGGGCAATGGCACCGACTGCATCGCCCGAGTGATTCATGAAGGTAAGTGGCTTGGCGAACCAGACTCCTCTCGAGGCTCCGCTGCCTTGGGCAACCTCCGCCTGGAATCGACTCTCTCTCGACCAGCCGCTGGGCATCAGCGCGTCCAAAAACCAAAAACCCGCGTTGTGGCGGGTTCTTGCGTATTCGGTCCCCGGGTTGCCAAGGCCGGCCACGAGACGAAAGCCCATGGCCCTGGCGGACCCCGTGCCTCGGATTAAGAAGCCGCCGCGGGTGCCGCGTCTCCGGCCGCAGCCGCGTCGTCGCCCTTGCCACCGGGCTTGGTCGCAGTGACCACCACGGGATTCTCTTGGCCGTGCAGAACGAGGCTGACGCCCTTGGGTAGGGTGAGGTCCTTGACGTGAACCGCATGGCCCACTGAGAGTTGCGAGAGGTCGACCTCAATGAATTCGGGGAGGTCTTTGGGCAGGCAGCTGATTTCAACATCGTTCAGAACATGGCTGACCAAGGCGGCCTCGAGCTTCACGGCTGGCGAAGACTCCTGGCCCTTAAAGTGAAGCGGGACTCGTTTGTGGAGGAGTTTGTCGGCCTCGACGCGTTGAAAATCGATGTGCAGCACCTGCTGCTTGAAGGGATGCATCTGAAAGTCACGCAGGAGAACCTGCTCGGATTTGCCATCGAGCTGAAGGTTCAGGATGGATGCGTGAAACGACTCGACACGCAGTGCAAGCAGAATCGGATTGTGGTCCATTTCGATGGAAATGGCTTCGCCTTTTGCACCGTAAACAATGCCGGGCAGTTTGCCGTCACGACGAAGGCGGCGGCTCGCACGCGATCCTTCGACAGAGCGGCGGGTTGCAACCACGGAAGACGTGGAAAATTTCATGATGCACTCCGCAAAAATAGGGTTTCGTTAAACAGGGATTCTCTTCAACCAACGAGCCGCGACCAGCCACGCTGGAAAGCCGGAGAGTATAACGGATTAGGCCAAGAAGAGAGAGCTGACCGAGTCCGACTTCGCGATGCGAATGATGGTCTCGGCCATGAGACCCGCGCAGGTGATGGCCCGGATGCGGCCGCAACCGCTGGCCTCGGGACTCAGGGGGATGGTGTCCGTGACCACCAACTCGTCGAGTGAGGAGGCCGCCACACGACTGACCGCACCGCCAGAGAGGACCGGATGCGTGCAATAGGCGATGACCCTCTCGGCACCTTGGGCCTTGAGCGCATCGGCGGCCTTGGTGAGCGTGCCGGCTGTGTCGACCATGTCATCCATGATCAGGCAACTGCGGCCGCTGACGTCCCCAATGATGTTCATCACCTCCGAGACGTTCGCTTTGGGGCGACGCTTGTCGATGATGGCCAGATCGGTGTCGAGTTCTTTGGCAAAGGCCCGCGCTCTGACCACCCCACCGACATCGGGAGAGATAACGATGGGATTCGGGTAGTCGTGTTTCCAGACATCCGCGAGGATGATCGGTGCCGCGTAGATGTTGTCGACTGGGATATCGAAGAAGCCTTGAATTTGATCCGAGTGGAGGTCCATTGTGAGCAGTCGATTCACGCCCACCGACTGCAGCATGTTTGCGATGACTTTGGCGCTGATGGGCACCCGGGCCGAACGCACTCGGCGGTCCTGACGGGCATAGCCAAAGTAGGGGATGGCTGCGGTGATGCGGCTTGCCGAGGCGCGGCGAAGCGCATCGGCCATCAACATCACCTCCATTAGGTGGTCGTTGGCGGGCGCGCAGGTGGGTTGGAGAATAAATACATCTCGCCCCCGAACGTGCTCCAGAATCTCGACGGTGGCCTCGCCGTCGGAGAAGCGGCCAATCGAGGAACGCCCCAGCGGGATGCCAAGGTGACGGGCCACTTCAGCGGCCAATCGGGGATTGGCGTTGCCGGAAAACAGCATGATCCCCTCGGGAGAGCCATTGCCAGCTGGAAGTCGGTCAGCCATGAGCATGCATTCGAATCCGGTGAAAGGGCAGTGTTTGGCTGGGGAGGAAGGACTCGAACCCTCGCATGCCGGAATCAAAATCCGGTGCCTTGACC
>DAIPXU010000125.1:0-3840 GCA_036783055.1 Burkholderiaceae bacterium
GGCATCGGAGTCTTGCGTCTGCACGCCAATGATTCGCGTCTCGGGCCGCAGTTGCTTGAAAAAAGCCGCCACGCCCGCAATGAGCCCACCACCGCCCACGGCAACGAACACGGCATCAATGGGCTCGGGGTGTTGGCGAAGAATCTCCATGGCCACGGTGCCCTGGCCTGCAATCACGTCGGGGTCGTCGAAGGGATGAACAAAGGTGAAGCCCTCCCTCTTCTGAAGCTCGAGCGCATGGGCGTAGGCATCGGAGTAGGAGTCACCGTGGAGCACCACCTGGGCCCCGCGGTTGCGCACCGCCTGAATCTTTACCTCTGGGGTGGTCACCGGCATGACAATCACCGCCTGACAGCCCAGTTGCTTGGCCGCCAAGGCCACCCCCTGGGCATGGTTGCCCGCAGAGGCCGCAATGACACCGCGCTGAAGTTGGTCGGGCTCGAGTTGGGCCATCTTGTTGTATGCCCCTCTGAGCTTGAAGGAGAAGACCGGCTGGGTGTCCTCGCGCTTGAGCAATACCCTTGCTCCAAGCCTGCGGCTCAGGGCGGGGGCCTCCTCCAGAGGCGACTCCTGGGCCACGTCGTAGACCCTCGCGGTCAGAATCTTTCTCAGGTAATCCGTCGGCATTTGCGCAGTGTAAAGGGTCGTAGAATCAGGCGTTCATGAATGCACCGCTTCCCCCCTCGGTTCTGGCCCAGACCGAAGCCTCTGCCCAGCCTGCGCCAGCGCGGCTCCGAGAGATTCCATACAACTACACCTCCTTCTCCGATCGCGAGATTGTCATTCGGGTGTTGGGAGCACGCGGCTGGGATCTCATCGATGAACTCCGTCAGGAGCGTCGAACAGGCCGCTCGGCCCGCATGCTCTACGAGGTGCTCGGCGACATATGGGTGGTCGATCGCAACCCCTATCTTCAAGACGACCTCTTAAAAAACCCGCGGCGCCGGGCCATGCTCATCGAGGCCCTGCAGCATCGCTTGCGAGAGATTGACACGCGCCGTGCCGGCTCGGTTGGTTCAATTGGGGAAGCAAGCGCAGGTGGTGGCGCCGCCGATATTGGCTCCGCCGACGCTTCATTGGCTGCCAACAATCAAGAAGAAGCCGCCACTCGCGACCGCCGAGTGGCCGAATTGCTTGAACTCGCCCGTGCCGCAGTCGGCCGCTTCAATGCCCAGTTCGATGAGACCGCGGCCCTTCGCAAACGGGTCTTGCGCAAGCTCAGCAAACTCACCCATTCCGACAACATTCGTTTCGATGGCCTCTCGCGGGTCTCGCATGTCACCGATGCCACCGACTGGCGAGTGGAGTACCCCTTTGTGGTCCTCATGCCAGACGACGAGGCCGAGATGGCGCCTTTGGTGAAGGCCTGTATCGAACTCGGACTCACCATCATTCCGCGAGGCGGCGGCACTGGCTACACAGGTGGCGCCATTCCGCTGACCCCAAGGTCGGTGGTCATCAACACCGAGAAGCTCGAGTCATTGGGTGCGGTCGAGAAATTGGTCTTGCCCGGCTGCAGCGATGCCGTGGGAACCATCTATGCCGGTGCGGGCGTGGTGACTCGGCGCGTGGCCGATGCAGCCGATGCAGCAGGGTTGGTCTTTGCGGTGGATCCCACCTCGGCCGATGCCTCCTGTGTGGGTGGCAACATCGCCATGAATGCCGGCGGCAAGAAGGCCGTGCTCTGGGGCACGGCCATCGACAACCTTGCGTCTTGGCGCATGGTCGACCCCAATGGCGACTGGCTCGAAGTCACCCGCATTGGCCACAGCATGGGCAAGATCCACGACGAGGCCTGGGCGACATTTCGCATCTGTCGTTACCGGGCCGATCAATACACCCGTGCACTGGGCGACTGGGCTGGCAAGGGCGATGGTGGACGCTTCATTGGCAAGCCGCTCTCTGAGGAAGAACTCAAGATTGAAGGGCGCTGCTTTCGTCGACTGGGCCTGGGCAAAGATGTCACCGACAAGGTCCTCGGCGGACTCCCGGGCATTCAGAAGGAAGGCTGCGATGGCCTGATCACCAGCTGTCGTTGGGTCTTGCATCGCATGCCAAGCCACACCCGCACCGTCTGCCTAGAGTTCTTTGGCAATGCCCAGCAGGCCGTGCCCTCGATTGTTGAGATCAAAGACTTCTTGGATGCCGAGCCCGGTGGTGCAAGGCTTGCAGGCCTTGAGCACCTCGATGAGCGATACCTGCGCGCCGTTGGCTACACGACCAAGAGCAAACGCGGCGGCCTGCCCAAGCTGGTGCTCATTGGTGACATTGTGGGTGACGATGACCAGGCGGTGGCTCGTGCGGCCTCAGAGGTCATTCGCCTTGCCAATGGGCGGGCAGGCGAGGGCTTTGTGGCCGTCTCGCCCGAGTCGCGCAAGGCCTTCTGGGCCGACCGCTCGCGCACGGCAGCCATTGCACGCCACACCAATGCCTTCAAGATCAACGAGGATGTGGTCATTCCGCTCGATCGCATGGGCGACTACACCAATGCCATCGAGCGCATCAATATTGAGTTGTCGATCTCAAACAAACTCAAGCTCACCCGCGCCTTGCGCCAGGCCCTCAACGATGTTCAGGCCAAGGGTGTGCTGGCCTTGAACCGAACCGACGACAACGACACCCAAGAGAATCTGGCGGCCGAACTCGATCGCCGCCTCGCCGAGGCCTTCGAGACCCTGGCCGAAGTGGAGTCTCGGCGGGCCCACCTGCTCGCCAACCTCGATGCAGAGACGAACCCCACCCTCGCTGAACTCCAAGACCGTCGCATTCGCGTCTCTTGGAAGCGCGAGTTGAGAGACCCTTTTCGCGCGCTTTTCTCGGGGCTGCGTTACGCGCCCATCATGGAGTTGCTCGAGGCCACCCACAAGAAGGTGCTGCGCTCGCGGGTCTTTGTGGCCCTGCATATGCATGCGGGCGATGGCAATGTCCACACCAATATTCCCGTGAACTCGGATGATTACGAGATGCTCCAGCAGGCCCATGCGGCGGTGGCACGAATCATGGACGTGGCCAAGTCACTCGATGGCGTGATCTCTGGGGAGCATGGCATTGGAATCACCAAGCTCGAGTTCCTCTCTCAGGAAGAGATGAATGCCTTTGCCGACTACAAGAAGAAGGTTGACCCCAATCAGCATTTCAATGCCGGCAAGCTACTAGAAGGCGCAGACCTTCGCGGGGCCTACACGCCTTCGTTTGGACTCATGGGGGCCGAGAGCCTGATCATGCAGCAGAGCGATATTGGCGCCATTGCCGACTCCTTCGCCAACTGCCTGCGTTGCGGCAAGTGCAAACCAGTCTGTGCCACCCACTCGCCACGGGCCAATCTGCTCTATTCGCCGCGCAACAAAATTCTGGCCACATCGCTCTTGATCGAGGCCTTCCTCTACGAGGAGCAGACCCGCAGGGGGGTCTCCATCGAGCATTGGGAGGAGTTCGCCGATGTCGCCGATCACTGCACCGTCTGCCACAAGTGCCTCACACCTTGTCCGGTGAACATCGACTTTGGTGAGGTCTCCATGAATATGCGAGACCTCCTTCGCCGCATGGGCAAGAAGCGCTTCAAACCGGGCACCGCGGCATCGATGTTTTTCTTAAATGCCACCAATCCCCAGACCATTGCCCTGACTCGCAAGGTCATGATCGACTGGGGCTACAAGGCCCAGCGCATTGCCCACGAACTATTTAAGAAGCTTGCCAAGGCCCAGACGGCCAAACCCCCTGCAACCAAGGGCCTGCCGCCACTGCGTGAGCAGGTGATTCATTTTGTGAACAAGAAGATGCCGGGCCAACTGCCAAAGAAAACGGCCCGGGCCCTGCTCGATATTGAAGATGCCCAATACG
>DAIPXU010000126.1:0-3754 GCA_036783055.1 Burkholderiaceae bacterium
CACCGGCGCCCTAGGCACGAATAACATCAATCCGAAGTTCGTCGCGGCTGAAGACCACCTCGCCATGCTCATCGACCGCGGGCAAGACAGCCACGGTGCAGGCCGAAGTATGAATGCGCCCCTGGGCCTCGGTGGCTGGCACACGCTGCACGCGGTGGCCACCCGATTCGAATTTGAGCCGTGAATACACCCGCTGGCCCGCGAGTCGCACAATCACCTCGCGATAGCCGCCCAAGTCGGATTCATTGGCCGAGAGAATCTCTGACTGCCAACGGTTGCGCTCGGCATAGCGCATGTACATGCGCAGCAGATCACCCGCGAACAAGGCCGACTCATCGCCACCAGTGCCCGCACGAATCTCCAGAATGACATCGCGCTCATCGTTGGGGTCCTTGGGCAACAAGAGCCGCTGAAGGCTGGTCTCATCGGCCTCCATAGCAAGCTTGAGCCGCGCAATCTCATCGTTGGCGAACTCCTTCAACTCGGGGTCCGAGAGCCAGTCCTGCGCCGCATTCAAGTCCTTCTCATGCGAGAGGTAGAGCTCATAGCCCGCCACCACATCGCTGAGGTCCGACCGCTCTTTGGTGAGTCGGCGGTAGTCGTCCATCCGCGAGGCAATCTCCGGGTCCGAGAGCTCGGTCTCAATCGATGCAAAACGCTGCTGTATCTGCTGCAGCTTGGTCAGCAGGCTGGATTTCATGGGGCGATGGCCTAAAGAGAGTCGGAGATCTTAAAGAGCCGCCGAACCACGGTGGCGGCCTCTTCGCGTGCCTCAACGTCGGGGCTGGAGAGCCCCGCGTAGGCGCCGTGCAAAAGCTTCTGAGAGAGCGCATGGGCGAGGCCCTGCAGCACCGCATCGGGGGAGTCACCTCGGGCCAGACGGCGCTGGGCAGCCAACACCTCTTGTGCCTGGATCACTTCGAGCTCGCCTGAGAGGGCCTTAATTAGAGGGACCTGCTGGCGCGTCGCCTTCCACTGCATGAAGTGCTGCACGCCATTCTCAATAATGGCCTCGGCATGCACCACTGCACCCTGGCGGGCCTCCACACCCTCTTTGACCAGACCGCCCAGGTCGTCCACGGTGTAGAGAAAGGCATTGTCGAGGTTGGCGACTTCGGCCTCGATGTCGCGGGGCACGGCCAGATCCACCAGGAAGACGGGCCGATGGCGACGCTTTTTTAGCGCGCTCTCGATCATGCCCAGGCCAAGGATGGGAAGGCTGCTGGCGGTGCAACTCACCACAATGTCGAAGTGATGCAACTGGTCGGGCAGGCCAGACAGCGCCATGGCCTGGCCCCCGTAGCGATGGGCCAGAATCTCGCCGCGGGCGACTGTGCGATTGGCCACCATGAGTCGGGTGGGATGTTGTGCAGAGAAATGCGAGAGGCAGAGGTCGATCATTTCGCCCGCGCCAATAAACAGCATCGAGGTCTGCGAGAGGTCACCGAAGATTCGCTGGGCGAGCTTCACGCCCGCCGCGGCCATGGAGACCGAGTGGGCGCCAATCTCGGTGCTCGTGCGAACTTCTTTGGCCACCGAAAAGGCCCGCTGGAAGAGATGGTGGAGATGAACGCCTAGATTGCCCGCCTCGTGGGCCTCGCGGGCGGCCTGCTTGAGCTGACCAAGAATCTGCGGCTCGCCCAAGACCATCGAGTCCAGGCCACTGGCCACACGAAAGACATGCCGAACCGCCTGGGGGTCTTGGTGCTCATAGAGGTGGTCAGAGAGGTCGCTGGTTCTGGACTGCGAGCGCTCGGCGAGCCAGTCGAGTGCCTGCGCCTTGGCATGGTCGGGCGTCTCGGTGGCCAGGTAGAGCTCGGTGCGGTTGCAGGTCGAGACCAGGGCCTGCTCGGGCGCGGTCTCGGCCAGGCTGGTGCGCAGGTGGTGAAGGTTCTCGCGCAGCTGATCCCCCGGGAATGCCAGCCGCTCGCGCACCGACAGGGGGGCGGAGTGGTGGTTGAGTCCGAAGGCCAAAAGCTGCATAAGTGCCCGATTCTACGAAAAAACCTCCATTCGGTAGCCCACACCGTAAACCGGTGAGAGTCGGATGCCAAGTCCAGGGCATGAGAGCAGTTTCTTGCGTATTCGGGAGACATGGGTGTCCACGGTTCGGGTCTCCACCTGGCTGTTGTAGCCCCAGACCTGTGAGCGGATCTCATCGCGACTGATCGTCTCGCCCATGCGGCCGGACAGGTAGACCGCGCATTGGTATTCCTTCTCGGTCATCGATACCCATCGGCCCTTCAGCCAGGCGCCGGGCCCAAGAGGGTTGCCTGCCTCGAGTCGAAGGCCACTGATTGCGGCAGGGGGCATGGCCGCATGGGGCTGGGCTTTGTGAGGAGCGGCGGCTTGAGGAGCGGCCCCAGTGGGCAATGTGGTTGGCAATGCAGTGGGCAGCGCGACGGGTTGTCGACGAAGAATCGCCGAGCGCCGTGCGAGCAACTCCCGGCCCCGATAGGGCTTGTGGACATAGTCGCGAACACCCAGCGCAAAGGCCTCCTCGAGCATGGACTCATCGACCATGCCCGTGAGCATCACAATCTCGGGCAGCGAGCCTCTCGATTGCGCGAAGCCAAGCGCCCCCATGGAGCGGATGAGCTGAAGCCCGGTCTGATCGGGCAGGCCCATATCGAGCAAGACAAGATCAAAGCGCTGCCGGGGCAGGCTCTGTAAGAGCCCCGCGGCCGAATGAAAGACGAAGACCTGCCAGCCGCGCTCCAGCAGCAAATCGTTGAGCTGCAGGGCGAGCCGGCGGTCGTCCTCGACAATGGCAATTCGATGCATCGCGAGAGCCTAGGGGCTCTGCGGGGCTCAGGCCAGTCTGCTTTCCTGACACCCCAGGAACAGGCGGTAGGCGGGGTGGTCGCTCTCGTTCCAGTAGGGGTAGCCCAACTGCTCCAAGAACAACTGGAACTGCGACTCGTCGCTTGCGGGCACCTGCAGGCCAATCAGAATTCGGCCGTAGTCGGCGCCGTGGTTGCGGTAGTGAAAGAGCGAGATGTTCCAGCTGGGGTTCATGGCCGAGAGAAAGCGCATCAGGGCCCCCGGCCGCTCGGGAAACTCAAAGCGATAGAGCCGCTCGTTCTTGGCGAGCTCGGAGTGGCCGCCGACCAGGTGTCGCAGGTGGGCCTTGGCAATCTCATCGTTCGAGAGATCGAGCGTGGCAAAGCCCGCCTCACGAAGCGATGCGGCGATGGCCTGGCCCTCATCTGCGCTAGCGATCTGCAGGCCCAGAAAAATATGGGCCTTGCTCGAGTCTGCGATTCGGTAATTGAACTCGGTGACGTTGTGGTGGCCGAGCATGCCGCAGAAGCGCTTGAAGCTGCCGCGCTCCTCTGGAATGGTCACGGCAAAGATGGCCTCTCGGCCCTCGCCGATTTCACTTCGCTCGCTAATAAAACGCAGGCGATCGAAATTCATATTGGCACCGCAGGTAATGGCCACAAGCGTGAGTGGGCTGCCGTCGGGCCGCCTGGCGCCCTGTCCGCCCTGCCCACCCTGGGCGGCCACCCATGCCTTCATTCCTGCCACGGCCAAGGCCCCTGCAGGCTCCTGAATCGAGCGGGTCTCTTCATAGACATCTTTAATGGCTGCACAGACTGCGTCGGTGTCGACTCGCACCATCTCATCGACCAACTTCTGTGCGAGCCGGAAGGTCTCTTCGCCCACCTGCTTGACGGCCGTGCCGTCCGAGAAGAGTCCCACCTCTTTGAGAATCACCCGCTCGCCCTTCTCGAGCGACTGGGCCATGGCA
>DAIPXU010000127.1:0-3747 GCA_036783055.1 Burkholderiaceae bacterium
TCGAGTCGCTGCGGGTCCACGCCCACCCTTCCCCGATAGACTCCGCCCGTCTGGCCCACATCGCCCGGGGCCGACGCTCCCGGGGCGGCGGGACCGCCCGCCCCCATACCAGAATGCTCGCCTTGCAACATCTGCACCATTTGTTCCACGGGGCCACCCGGAACAAACTGAATCAGGGTGAAGGTCACCAATAGAATGCCCAGCAACGTGGGAACAATCAGCAGCAGCCGCTTGAGGATGTACGCGAAGAGTTGCGGTGTCATTGCTTTGTCCCCCACCACCAGGCCGCCATGGCCCAGTCTTCGGAGTGATAGTAGAGCGGACGCTGCTTGGGTGCCTCCAGCCCAGTGCGATAGGCAACCCGATGAACGTTGTTGTGCCAGTTGGCCACTGCATAGTGCTCAATCCGCAGCAGGCGATCCAGAACGCGGGCGGCCGTCACCAGTCCTTCTCGCGAGCCCGCACCAATGACGCGCTCAATGGCCTCGTCGACCAACGGACTCTTGACGCCTATGAAATTGTCGGCGCCCGGCTCACCTGCCGAGCGACTGGTAAACCGAAAGAGCAGTTCGTTGCCCGGGTTTTGGCTCGAGAGGTACCAGTGAACAATCATGTCGTAGTCGTAGTCATCGACTCGCTTTTTGTAAACCGAGGCATCGGTCATGCGCGAGGTGGCCCGAATACCCAGCTTCTGCAGGTTTCGCGCAAAAGGCGCCACAACCCGCTCCCAACTGCGCTGGTTGATGAGAATTTCAAACTCGAGCGGTTCTCCCTTCTGGTTTTTCAAGACACCGTTTTGCACGGTGTATCCGGCCTCGGCCAGCAGGGCGCGGGCCTTGCGAAGGTTCTCTCGCAGACTGCCCGGTGGGGAAGTCTTCGGTGGCTCGGGGACCACGCCCAAGACGCCCTCGGGCAATGGTTTGCCCGTGGAGGCGGCAATGCTTCTTAACATGGCCTCTTCGGCTGCAGATGGCTTGCCCGAGGCGGCCATGTCGGTATTGGTGAAGTAGGAGTTCGATCGCTTGTACTGGTCGTAGAAGAGTTGGCGGTTCATCCACTCGTAGTCCAAGGCCAGCTCAATGGCCTGTCGCACGCGGCGGTCGGCGAAGATGGGCTTGCGGGTATTGAAATAGAAGGCCTGCAGACCGGCCGCATTGGAGTTCGGCAATTCGGTCTTAACCAGCTCCCCGCTGGAGAAGGCCCTGCCCTGGTAGGAGCGGGCCCAGTTCTTGGCGGCATTCTCGTGAATGAAATCGAACTCGCCCGCCTTCAAGGCCTCGAGTCTCGCAAAGACATCTTTGTAATAGCGAAAGCTGACGCGATCGAAATTGAATTGGCCCACCCGCGTGGGAAGGTCCTTGCCCCAGTAGTCTGCTCGACGCTCATAGACAATGGTCTTGCCCAAGTCCACACGGGCCACTGCGTAGGGGCCACTGCCTATCGGCTTCTGATGGACCCACTGCTCGAATGGTTTGCCCTGGCCCCACTCCTTGGAGAAGACCGGCACGCTTGCGACAATCATGTGCAACTCGCGGTTTCGCCGCTTGAAGTCAAAACGAATCGTTCGTTCATCGACCACCACGGCTTCGCGAACATCGGCCCAGTAATTCTTCCAAATGGGGCTGGCCGCATTGCTGCGAAGGGTATCGAAGGAGAACTTCACGTCCTCTGCACGAACGGGCTTGCCGTTGGAGAAGCGCGCTTGCGGGTTGAGTCGAAAGCTCATCGACATGCCATCGGGGGCGAGCATCATCTGCTGTGCAAGGAGTCCGTACATCGACATGGGCTCATCGAGGCTGCCAATGGCCAGGGGCTCGAAGACCAACTCCATGATTCCCCGAGCCGAGAGGCCCTTGAGGGTAAACGGATTGAGTTTGTCAAAGCTCCCCATGGCAGCCAGTCGAAGGTCGCCGCACTTGGGCGCCTGTGGGATCACGTAGGCAAAATGGGTAAAGTCTCGACCGTACTTGGTTCGGCCCACCAGGGCCATGCCAGATGTCCACGTGCCGCGGACTGTCACCGAGCCCGGCGATGACTCTGCGCTGGGTTCAGGGGTGGTGGTGGCCGCGGTCTGGGCCTGCGCAATGCCCGCCAGAGGAAACAGCGATGCCCACAAAAGAGCAACGATTCGAATGGACGTGGGTCGCATGATGCAAGAGTGTAACCAAGCATAGAATGTTCGCTCCAGGGGCCCGCCCCTAAGCATGCATGGACTCTTCCGATATGGCCTTTCTAAAAGACAAACAGATTCTCATCACCGGACTTCTCTCCAACCGCTCCATTGCGTATGGCATTGCCAAGGCCTGCCACGCCCAGGGCGCCCAACTCGCCTTCACTTTTCAGAACGAGCGTTTTGAAGAGCGCGTCAAGGAGATGGCCGCTGAATTCGGCGGCAGCCTCTGCCTTCCTTGCGATGTCTCCGAGGACAGCCAGATAGAGGCCTTGTTCAAATCGCTGGGGCAGAAGTGGTCGCGCCTCGATGGCCTGGTGCATGCCATTGCATTTGCCCCTCGCGAGGCCATTGCGGGTGACTTCCTAGAGGGCTTTAGCCGCGAAGGATTCCGAGTGGCCCACGAGGTCAGTGCCTACAGCTTTGGCGCCCTGGCCAAGGCGGCCCTGCCACTCATGCGCGACAGCAAGGGGGCACTGGTGACATTGAGTTATCTGGGCGCCGAGCGCATGGTGCCCGCCTACAACACCATGGGGCTTGCCAAGGCGAGCCTGGAGGCCTCGGTTCGTTACTTGGCCTCGAGCCTCGGTCCGATGGGCATTCGCGTCAACGGCGTATCGGCCGGGCCAATCAAGACCCTGGCTGCCAGCGGCATTAAAGGTTTTGGAAACATCTTGGCGGTGGTCGAGAAGAACGCCCCCCTGCGCCGCAATGTGACCATCGAAGATGTTGGCAACGTCTGCGCCTTCATGCTCTCGGACCTGGCCGCGGGCGTCACCGGTGAGATCACCTATGTCGACTCCGGCTTCTCCACCGTGGTGGCCGGCATCGCCGAATAGCACCGCATGAGACAGTACCTTGAACTGATGCGGCACGTAATCGGTAACGGGGCTGTGAAGTCCGATAGAACCGGCGCGGGCACGCTCTCTGTCTTTGGCTGGCAGATGCGATTCAATCTGCAAGATGGTTTCCCACTGGTGACAACCAAAAAGGTTCACACCAAGAGCATCATTCATGAGTTGCCCTGGTTCCTTCGCGGCGAGACCAACGTGCGCAGCCTTCAGCAGGCCGGGGTGAGCATCTGGAATGAGTGGGCCGATGCCGATGGCGAACTGGGCCCGGTCTACGGCCGGCAGTGGCGGGCGTGGCCCGCACCAACGCCAGACAACCCCAGTCGAGTGGTGGACCAGATTGCCGAGGTGATGCGCGACCTGCGCAGCAACCCCGATTCGCGCCGGCTCATTGTGAGCGCATGGAACGTGGGGCAGATTCCTGAAATGGCGCTTGCGCCCTGCCACGCCTTCTTTCAGTTCTACGTGGCCAACCGCCGATTGTCGTGTCAGTTGTACCAGCGCAGTGCCGACATCTTCCTGGGCGTGCCTTTCAACATTGCGAGCTATGCCCTTCTCACTCACATGGTGGCGCATCAACTCGAGTTGGAAGTGGGCGACTTCATCTGGACCGGTGGCGATTGCCACCTCTACAGCAACCACCTCGAGCCGGTCGAGCTGCAGCTCAGCCGCACGCCCTACCACTACCACACGCTGCACATCAAGCGCCGGCCCGACTCGATCTAC
>DAIPXU010000128.1:0-3660 GCA_036783055.1 Burkholderiaceae bacterium
ATTGATGCCTGGGCAAAGAAACTTGTTGAATTTGTCTCTAGCCAGCTTCCCGCGAGGATTCGGGGCTAACTTCCAGACTTTTAAGGTTTTTCTGGGAGTTTTTGATTGTCCGATAGCGGTCTAGCCCCAAGCAGCGAGCCAAGCACCCTCACCAAGGCCGAGCTTGCTGAAATGCTCTACGAGCAGATCGGCTTGAATAAGCGAGAGGCCAAGGAGGTGGTGGATGCCTTCTTCGCAGAGATTCGGGAGTCGCTCGAGCGAGGCGACTCTGTAAAGCTATCGGGCTTCGGCAACTTTCAACTTCGCGACAAGCCCCAGCGCCCCGGTCGCAACCCAAAGACGGGCGAGGAGATCCCAATCTCTGCAAGACGTGTTGTCACATTCCACGCCAGCCAGAAGCTCAAGGCCCACGTCCAAGACCCCAGCATTCCTCTCTCCAGCCTAGAGGATGAGGTCTAGTAGCCTTCCAACCATTCCCGCGAAACGCTACTTCACCATCGGTGAAGTCAGCGAGCTATGCGATGTGAAGCCGCACGTGCTTCGCTATTGGGAGCAGGAGTTCACACAACTGCGGCCCGTGAAGCGACGCGGCAATCGGCGCTACTACCAGCATCATGAGGTGATGCTGATTCGCCGCATACGGGAGTTACTGTACGACGAGGGCTTTACGATCACTGGCGCTCGAAGCCGCCTTGGGGTGGGAATCTCAAGAAGCCGATCCGTTGGAGTGCAGGACGAGGCCCTTTCAGATACAGGGTCTGGCACGCCGGCCGAGTCAGATGTCCTGAATGTGGCTGCCCCTGATAAAGAGGTGCTCCAGTTGCCAATTCTTGGAGTCGAGGCAAAGGCGTCTAAACAGGCCGCATCTGAAGCCAAAGGAGCCACTTCTACGACTATCGATGCAGCAACACGTCGTGAATTGCAAGGAATCCTTCGCCTCCTGAAGGGACCTGGCGATCGTCGCTGAGCGCCCGGGAAACTCATTCGAGGTATAATTCGCAATTCCGGTCGGGGCGTAGCGCAGCCTGGTAGCGCACTTGCATGGGGTGCAAGGGGTCGGATGTTCGAATCATCTCGCCCCGACCAACATTAACCCTGTTCCCCATTTCGCATGTTTTACGCGCTCGTTATCTTCCTCTCTGCCTTCCTGCTGTTCCTTGTCCAGCCGCTGATCGCAAAGCAGATTCTCCCTTGGTTTGGTGGCTCTGCCGCCGTCTGGGGAACCTGCCTACTATTTTTCCAGACCGTTTTACTCGCTGGCTATGCCTATGCCGATGCAGTAAACCGATGGCTTGGCATGCATCGGCAGGTTCTGCTCCATGGCGTTCTTCTCCTGTGCGCGGCTGCCTTGATGCCAATCATTGCCGATGAGAGTTGGCGGCCCCTTGGAACCGAGGAGCCCATCGGCCGGATTCTGGGCCTGCTAATCGCCACGATTGGGTTGCCTTATTTCCTTCTTGCCACCACCACACCACTCATCGGTGCTTGGTATTGGAAACGCCACCAGTCCTCTGTCCCCTATCGATTGTTTGCGCTGTCGAACTTCGCATCACTGCTGGCGCTGATTGGGTTTCCGTTCCTGGTTGAGCCATTCTTCGGAAACCGAGAGACCGCTTGGATTTGGTCCGGTCTATTTGTTCTATTCGCGTTGCTCTGCTTTGCCCTCGGGCGATCCACTGCAAGTTATGCAGGCGGGCAGGTCAACTCGGGCACAGCCAAGACAGATTCTGCAGAGACGAGTTTTGTCGCAGCAACGGACGCAACCATTCATTCACCAGGGGTCGATTGGCTTCGATGGGTCCTCCTCTCTGCAACGGGCACTGTTGTTTTGTTGGCTGTTACCAGTCATCTCACCCAAAACATTTCATCGGCACCACTGCTATGGGTGATTCCCCTGGCGATCTACCTCATCACTTTCATCATTAGTTTTGACCATCCGCGATGGTATCTCCGAGCGGCCTACCTGCCTCTTGCAGGCCTGTTGCTTCCCACCATGGCGTGGCTCTCTCAGTCTTTGGATTTGAAGCTTGTTACGCCCATCTACGCAGTCGGCCTTTTTGTTCTTTGCAGGGTCTGCCTTGGCGAGTTGGCGAGACTCAAGCCTCATCCTGCTCGGCTCACAGCCTTCTACTTGTCGATCTCGGTGGGCGGTGCACTTGGCTCGCTGCTCATGGCCGTGCTGGCACCCATCATGCTCGATGGCTACTTCGATCTGTATCTTGCGCTGGTCTTTGCTTCTCTTGTAGCACTTCTTCTTCCAGTCGGTTCAAATGCTGCGGTGCAAAGGAAAGTTCGGGGCCTGATGCTTTTTGTTGTAGGAACTGTGGGAACGCTGTCGTGGGTTGGAATCGGCGACTACATGAGTGGCGTTCGATTCATGGAGCGTGATTTCTATGGTGTGGTTCGCACACGAGACAACCCCACAGGGGCAGACTTTCGGTCGTTGATTCATGGCTCGATCTCCCACGGGGGGCAGTTGCTTGATCCCAAGTTGCAGATGACGGCATCGAGTTACTTTGGGCCCACCAGTGGCTACGGAAGACTCTTTGGCAGTCTTCCTGAAAGACCAAGAACAGTGGGGGTGATTGGCCTTGGAGCAGGGGCGCTTGCGGTTTATGCAAGGCCAGGCGATCACTGGGTTTTCTATGAGATATCTCCCGCCGTGGTTCGTGCAGCGCAGAAAGAGTTCACCTTTCTTGAGAAGATGCAGGGCACCCATGAGATCGTTCTCGGCGATGGCCGGCTCTCGCTCGATCGTGAGAAGCCAAGGCAGTTTGATGTTTTGGCCATGGACGCCTTCTCGGGCGACTCCATCCCCACGCACCTCATCACCAAAGAGGCCATGGACATTTACATGAAGCACCTCAAGCCCGACGGTGTGATCATTCTTCAGGCGACGAATCGTTTTGTTGATCTGATGCCGGTCGCGCGGAACTTGGCGGATGCGCACGGCCTCTCGCTTGTCTTGGTCTCGGATTCACCCAAGTTCGACGATGGCCCCGAGTATTGGCTCTCAATGACCGATCAGGTCATCATGACCAAGAACAAAGCATTGTTGGATAGTTCGCTCATTCGTTCTGGCGCCCAGGAGATTCCTAAGAACCCAAATGTACCGATGTTCACCGACGACTATATCAACCTCATTCGACTCCTGAAGTAACAAGGCACCGTCGTTTCCCGCCGTGTCCCAGCGGCGCGCTTGTCATTGCAAACCCAATGTTGTATCTTCGCGCTGTCTAGTTCCCTAGACACCGCCTGAAGGTGCTCGTGTAGAACGAGTTAAACGGGAAGCTGGTGAGAATCCAGCGCTTCCCCCGAAACAGTCAGGGTGTAGTGGTTCTGCTCAGGCTTGTTGCATAGAACAAGCCAGTCACTGGAGAGATCTGGGAAGACGAGCGGGGCCCGGCGGCTCAGCCGCCAACGCCCGAGCCTGGATACCGGCCTCAAGCGTGGACGCTGTTTGTCGCGTCGGGGTTGGGGCGGCCGGGAAGGGCATTCTTTGAACACAAAGCAAACGGTATTGGCGACCGCTATAGCTGTTGCCTTCGGCTGCACGCACGCGCAGAGCATTCAAACCCTAGAGCCGGTGGTGGTGACCGCCAGCAGAGTGGAAGAGCCTGCTCGATTTGTGGCTGGCTATATAGAGACGTTTTCCTCTTC
>DAIPXU010000129.1:0-3298 GCA_036783055.1 Burkholderiaceae bacterium
TCGCGAGGGACCCCTCGAATGCACTGGCCGAGGCCCTGGGACGAACCGTGGACGGTCAGATGCAGACATTTGCCGCTCGCGATGGCGCCTTCAATCGGAGCAACTTTTTTGGGCAGAGTCCAGAGTTGAGCAGAATTGTGGAGTCCATGACCGATGAGGCAATCGATTCGCTTCGTCGCGGAGGCCATGACCGCATCAAAATTTTTTCTGCCTATGAACGCGCATTGCGCATGCGCGGTACCCCTACCGTTGTCCTCGCACACACCAAGAAGGGTTTCGGTATGGGGCAGGTGGCCCAGGGTCGAATGACAACCCACAGCCACAAGAAACTTGAGGACGACGAACTGCTTGCATTCCGAGACCGATTTCATCTTCCATTGACCGACGCCCAGGTTCTGGATTTGCAGTTCATGCGGCCGCCTTCAGAGTCGCCGGAGATTCGATACCTCCATGAGCGGCGGTCGACACTCGGGGGTTACCTGCCCCGGCGACAAGTCGATTCTGATCCGGTGCCCGTCCCCCCGACCACCCAGCACGCGGCTTTTGCCCTTGGTGCAGACGGAAAGGCAATGAGCACGACCATGGCTTTTGTGCGGCAACTGGGTCTTCTTCTCAAGGACGCGAAACTTGGCCCGCGAATTGTTCCCATCGTGGCCGATGAAGCACGCACCTTCGGCATGGCGGCACTCTTTAAGCAGGTCGGGATTTATTCATCGGTGGGGCAACGCTATGACCCCGAGGACATTGGCTCTGTGTTGAGCTACCGAGAGGCAAGGGATGGACAGATACTCGAAGAGGGAATCAGTGAGGCGGGTGCGATTGCCAGTTGGACTGCAGCGGCGACCAGCTATGCAGTCCATGGTGTGCCCATGGTGCCTTTCTATATTTTTTACTCGATGTTTGGTTTTCAAAGAGTCGGTGATCTGATTTGGGCTGCAGCGGATCAGAACCCCAGGGGGTTTCTGATTGGTGCGACATCGGGTCGCACCACACTCGCCGGCGAGGGACTCCAACACCAAGATGGCTCGAGCCTTCTCGTGGCTGCAACCGTGCCGAATTGCAAGTCTTACGATCCCGCCTTCGCTGGGGAGTTGGCTGTGATTATTCAGCGTGGGCTCGAGGAGATGCTGCTGGAGCAGGCGAACGCGTTCTACTACGTCACGGTAACCAATGCGAACTATGCCCAGCCAAGCCTGAGCGCGGGGGATGCCGACGGAGTGATTCGGGGCGGTTATTTATTGAAGTCTGCGGGTGACGGCCCGCCTTGCACCCTCTTTGCCTCAGGCGCACTGATCACCGAGGCTCTGGAGGCGTTCGATGCTTTGGTGCAACAGGGTCGACGGGTTTACCTCTTTAGTATCACGAGCTACACCGAACTGGCCCGCGAGGCCAAGCGCAGCATTGCAGATACGGTTGCAGAAACTCAAGCAAAGGCGCCACCGGAGGCGACGCAACTGCAACGACTGCTGGCGCAATCGGCGGGCCCAATTGTCTCGGTGATTGATTGGGTCAGTCCCGTGGCCGATCAGATTCGGGCCTATCTGCCGAGTGATCGCCCGATGCGAGTGCTCTCGACCGAAGGGTTTGGGGCCAGCGACACCCGCGCGGCTCTGCGGGCCCATTTTGGCGTGGATGCGGCGGCGATTGTGCGTGCGGTGGTGGGGTGGGAGGGACTCGAACCCTCGACCAACGGATTAAAAGTCCGCTGCTCTACCGACTGAGCTACCACCCCGGTGGGCTCAAAGCGAAGCCTGCAAGTTTATCGTTCGGACCACATCGGGTCAAACGCGGGGGGTCTGTCGCTCGAGTATCTTGATTCCAAGGGCGATGCCAAAGCCGATTGCCAGAAGACTAATCAGCGAGCCGAGACTCAGCATCGAAATGCCCGATAGGCCGTGGCCGATGGTGCAGCCCATGGCCACCACCCCGCCCACTCCCATGAGTGCCGCACCGACCAAATGGTTGCCGAGATCTTGTATGGATTGGAAGCCGACCAGTCGAAATTGCTTGCGAAGTAGGGCGGTTGCCAGGGCGCCGAGGCTGATTCCCACAACAGAGGCAATGGCAAAGCTAAGGACCTGGCTGCGGTCGCTCCAATAGAGCAGCAACTCCAAACTAAATCCAAGGGGGCCGACAAAGGTAAGGCTCTCCGGGCTTCGGCTATTGGTTCCCACGAAGGCGCTGGTAAGCGTATCTGGATGCTCCTCAACAAAACCGAGAATGCCGGTGCTGGCCCAGCCCGCGGCAATGAGGAGTCCGATGCCAATCGAGCCTGCCATGGCCCACCACTGCTTCTGCCCTCTAACGGGCCGCAAAGCGAGTAGTAGCAGAAGCAGACCCAGACCAAATGCGATCGCGAGACGCATGCCGGTGCTTTCTTGAGACAAAATCCAGCCAAGAAGGCTCGGCATGTCACTGCGACTCGGAAGGGTGAGAAACACTTGATCGAGGGTCTGGGTCCGCCAGACGGCGGTGAGGCCTCGCAAGGTCATCAGTGCCGCGAGTGCCATCACGAGAAAAACCACGACTCCCTTTAAGTTGCCCTCGCCAACTCGCACCAGGGTGCGCACCCCGCAACCCGAGGCCAATGCCATTCCAATTCCAAAAGCAATGCCACCCGCAATATTCGAGAGCCATAGGAGTCGAGGCGACGTGTAGAAGGTTGCAGTGGTGTCAAGCCCGAAAAAGACTATGAGCGCCTGGGTCGCGATGATGGCCGAGGCCATGGCCACCAGCCACATCCGAAGTCGATGGCTGTTCCCCATCACGAGCCAGTCGCTCACGGCCCCGAGGGTGCAGAACCGGGTGGCTTGGGATATGCCGCCAAAGGCAATGCCGATGAGTAGGCCATAGACGACCACGGTCTGTGTGATCGAGGCCAACTCGGCGCTTGTCGGCATTACTTCTTGGCCGGTGGCTTTGTGGACTTACTCGATGCCCCGAGACGCTCCTTGGCAATCTTGGCGGCCTCGGATTCAGGAAAGCGTTTTACGATTCCCTGCAACACGGACTTCGCGGTATTGGGCTGCTCCGACTCATCGTAGGCCGAGGCAAGGGTCAGGAGCGCATCGGGCGTGCGTGGGTGTTTGGGATGGGCCTTATCGAGGCGAGTGATCGCGCGAATGCTGGTCTTGTATTGACGCAGCGCGTAGGCGGTTGCCCCTTCCATCGACAGTGTCCAGGGAAGCAGCTTGGACTGCCCGTATTGTTGATTGAAACTTGAAAGCAATTTCAGCGCGTTGGGGAATCGCTTCTCGAACAACTCGTGATCGACTACCCCGCGCGGAACGTATGGGTT
>DAIPXU010000129.1:3308-3627 GCA_036783055.1 Burkholderiaceae bacterium
TCTCGGACAACTCCTTTTGAATGTCCTCTCACGCCTGCTTCTCCTCTGGCGCAACGACAATCTCCTCGCCATCGAGCGCCATGGATTGGGGCCCGAACTGCCGCAGGCGCGCATCGGCGCTCTGAATCTGCTTCTCGAGATTCATGAAAAGCTCTTTCTGCTGCTGCTTGGCCATGCTGGTACTCTGGGCATTCTGCTCAGTGACGCCCCGCAGGTTTGCAACTTCCGCACGCAGTTTCTCAAGCTGCGAATAGAGCTCAAGCTGGCCTTTGGCCATGCCAGCGAGTCGGTTGCTTAGCGCTTGATTCTCCGCTTCGAG
>DAIPXU010000130.1:0-3610 GCA_036783055.1 Burkholderiaceae bacterium
GGGGCTCGTGGTGGCCACCAAGGTCTCGCTCACGGGGCTCCCCACGCTGCGCCTGGGCCTGTCGGCCATTGCACTGGCATCGATCACCATTGGAACCCTCTATCAGAAACGGGCCTGTCCGGACTTTGATCTGATGACCGGAATGTCGATTCAATTTGTGGCGGCCGCCCTGGTCTGCCTGCCATTCGTTTTCTTTTTGGAGACCCGAGTAATCAACTGGCATCCCGAGTTTGTTTTCTCAATGGCATGGTCGGTCCTTGCGATCTCTATTGGGGCTATCTCGCTGCTCTTCGTGCTCATTCGAGAGGGCGCGGCCACCAATGTCACCAGCCTGCTCTATCTCACGCCGCCCACTACGGCCGCCATGGCCTGGGTTCTCTTCGATGAGCCCATCACACTCATTACGTTGCTGGGAACGCTCACCACAGTGGTGGGTGTCTGGCTGGTCACTAGAACAAAGCCTTCCAAGCCAGGGCCAGCAGAAGAAGCCCTACAGTGATCCAGCCGAGTCGGTCCACGATGCGGGCCAAGGCTTCTTCCATGGCGGGGCCACCCCACCGCATCAGCAAGGCCACCAGATAGAAGCGACCACCGCGGCCTATCAGAGAGGCCAAGACAAAGGGCAACAGGGGCATTGCCGCAACACCCGCTGCGATGGTGAACGCTTTGTATGGAATTGGGGAGAAGCCTGCAATAAAGACCGCCCAGAAGCCCCACTCATCAAACCAGGCCTGGGCCTTGGTGAAGGCAGGCCAATAATGCGACTGCATCAGCCATGGCTCGATGGCCGAGAAGGACCAGAGGCCGATCAGATAGCCCGCCACACCGCCTGCCACAGAGGTGACTGTGGTGACCGTTGCAAACCACAGGGCCCGACGTGGTTGGGCCAGGCTCATGGGAGCAAGCATTACATCGGGGGGAATGGGGAAGAAGGAAGACTCAGCAAAACTAAGCCCCCCCAGTATCCAGACCGCACGAGGATGGCGAGACCAGAGCATCACTCGCCGATAGAGACTGGAGAAAAGGGTCTTCATTGCGGGCAATCATACAATTCGGGATTCGCGACCCCGCCCGCATGAGCACCCAGCCCCCTTCCCTGATTTTCGAATCCGAATCCCAAGCCTTCAATCGAGGCCTGCGTGATGCGCTCGGAGCGCCCGCGGTTGTTTTGTTCGCGGGCATGCTGGGTTTTGGGGCCTTGGGCCACAGCATCGGGCTCTCCTTCTGGGTGCCCACAGCCAGCAGCCTACTCATGTACGCACTGCCCGGTCAGGTGGTCTTTGCGGAGATGGTGGCGACCGGAGCCACTGCATTTGTCATAGGCTTGGCTGCTGCACTCACTGCGGCACGCTTTCTTCCCATGACTCTGACGGTGTTGCCCCAGATTCCTGCCGAACGCCGCGATGCAAAGCTCTACCTTTGGGTGCACACGCTCTCGATGACCAGTTGGGCCATCGCTATGCGCGACTTCCCGAAGATGGATCCACTTCATCGACGCGCCTACTTCTGTGGGCTTGGTTTGGTCTGCTGGGGAGTCTCTGCCCCCGCAACAGCCATTGGCTATCTGCTAGCGGGAACCGTGCCGCTGCCCATCACCCTGGCCCTGGTGTTTCTCAATCCATTGTTCTTTCTTCTCACCTTTGCAGAGGTGCGCCCAAGCGCCAACAGAATCGCCATATTGCTGGGTGCTGTCCTGGGCCCACTCACCTATTTGGTTTCTCGGGATTACAGCCTGCTGGCCACCGGACTCATCGGTGGGACCACTGCATACCTGATCATTCGAGTCCTCGATGCGCGAGGCCGGACATGACGGAGGTCTGGGCGCTCTTCGGTGCGGTGGTGGGCACCTATCTCTGGCGTGCCCTTGGGGTGGGCCTCTCGGGTCGCATCAACACCAACAGCGAGTTCTTCAAGTGGATCGCCTGCGTCACTTACGCGATGGTGGCCGGGCTGGTCTTTCGCATCATGACCCTGCCGGTGGGTCTCTTGGCCGAGTTGCCCACCAGCGCGCGACTCCTCGCGGCCGGCCTTGGCTTTGCGGTCATGCTCTGGCGCCACCCGCGCTTGGGTGGACTCATCCCTGGGCTATTGGCCGGTAGCTCGGTTATTCTCATTGCTGGTTTACTTCAGAGCACTTGATGACCGAGGCACTTGCCCCCTTCGCCGCTGCATTTCTTTTGGCCTACATGCTCGAGCCCATTGCCAATCGGCTCAGCGCATGGGGAAGCCCCCGCGCACTCTCGAGCATTCTGGCCATTCTGGTGGGTCTGTCCCTGGTCGTGGGCCTGGTGGCCATTGGCGTTCCCGTTGTCAACCACGAGATTCGAAAACTCCAGGAGCGTCTACCCGAATTGATTGCCACGGTTTACGCCCAGGTCTACCCATGGCTTGCGCAGACGGGGCTTCCTATTGATGACACCGAGGCCCTCAAACAAAAACTCCTCGACTGGCTCTCCTCGCGCTCGTCCGATCTCTCCACTACCGTATGGGGTGCCCTTCAATCGGGCCTGGGTGCCTTGCTGGCCCTGCTTGGCTGGCTTGTCTTGGTTCCGGTTGCACTCTTTTTTCTGCTGAAGGACTGGGCACGAATTCTTGCCAAGACCCTCTGGCTGGTCCCCGAGAAGCACCGTGAGAATGTTCGCGAGACCAGCAGAGAAATCCACATCACGCTTCAGGGCTACCTCCAGGGGCAGTTGCGCGTCATGCTCGCCCTGTCGGTGTATTACAGCCTGGGGCTTCTCATCGCCGGCTTCTCGGGATGGTTATCGATTGGGCTCATCTCGGGCCTTTTGGTCTTCATTCCCTATGCCGGCTTTGCATTGGGTGTTCTGCTCGCACTGGTGTCGGGGTTGTTGGAGTTGGTGTGGATGCAAACACTGATTGCAGTGGGCATCATCTACGGCCTGGGGCAGTTGCTCGAGAGTTTTGTGCTCACGCCCAAGTTGGTTGGCGACCGTGTGGGCCTCCATCCCCTTGCGGTGATATTCGCGTTGGTTTTTTTTGGTGCCCTCTTTGGCTTCTTCGGCGTACTGATTGCCGTGCCACTGGCCGCGGTGATTGTGGTGTTATTCCGTCGCCTGATCGACTCGAGGCGTTGAAGTCTCCGAGACCTGTATAACCCGCCGATGCGGAAAGGGAATCTCGATGCCCTGCGCATCGAAGGCCTGCTTTAAGCGCGCAAGAAAGACTCGGCGCACCAGGGCCTGCTCGAGTGCCACCACCTTAAGCCGAGCCCGAATCATCACCGCCGAATCGGCCCACTGATCCACGCCCGCAATGTCGAGTTCATCGAGAATCTTGGCCTGGGTGGGCGCCTCATTGCGCAGTGAATCGGCCACACTGCGCATGATCGAGAAGACCCGCTCAAGGTCCTCCCCATAACCCACTCCGACATCAACGACTGCGTAGGCGAAATCACGGCTCTGGTTGGTCACATAAGAAATAATGCCATTGGGTACAAAGTGCACCGACCCACCGTAGTCACGGAGTCGAACATAGCGAAGGGTGAGCTCCTCGACAGTGCCTGTCTTCCCAGCAACTTCCACCAGATCGCCGACACGAATCTGGTTCTCA
This sequence comes from Burkholderiaceae bacterium, assembly GCA_036783055.1. Taxonomy (GTDB): domain Bacteria; phylum Pseudomonadota; class Gammaproteobacteria; order Burkholderiales; family Burkholderiaceae_A; genus Hahnella. Next base: position 3,574 of record DAIPXU010000130.1, read on the forward strand.
ATGAGCATGACAAAACCCGTGAAGTAATCCTTCACCA
>DAIPXU010000131.1:0-3594 GCA_036783055.1 Burkholderiaceae bacterium
CGCAACTGTTCTGGGCGTGTGGATGGCATGCTCAATACCCATGACATCGGTGGGCTTCTGAGAAGGACATTGCCTGGGCCAAGCGGGCCGATGCCTTGTCCGATTAAGACTAGCTCGGGGAGGGGTTTGGTCCACTACGGGTTTATCCGGGTTAGTCAATTTGATGGCCGCCCATAACATTCGCTCACGCCTCTGGCTTGCAAAGGCTGGAGGCAGCGCCGAATTTGTGGCTCTCCAAAATTACATAGGAGTCGATATGAAAAGCATGATTGGGAGTGGTTCCAGGTTTTCACTCGGTGCCATGGTCGTGGCGTCCGTACTGGTCAGTTCCCCAGCGGCGGCAATGAGCGTCAAGGCAGAGAACTTTCTGCAGACCGAGTCGCCCTGGGATATGGCCTTCCTGAAAGACAACACAATGTTCTTCACTGAGAAGTGCAAGGGCCTGTCCGTTCGTCTTCCCGCCGGTGGCGTCAATCGGCTTCTGGGCGTTGGCGGAAGCCAAGGGTACCCGCAGACCAAGAATGATCTCTTCTGCGACGGCCAGGCAGGTGTGCAGGGGGTTGCAGTCGATCCAGAGTTCGACAAGAACCGCTTCGTATACCTCTATTCCAGCTCCAAGGGCCCCAACCGCACCTATGGTGGTTACAACAACATCGTGATGCGAATGAAGGTCAGTGCCGATCTTAAGTCGGTCTCGGACATTGTGGAGATCATCAACGACATTGGCTACAAGCCCAAGGCATCGAACCATCCCTTCGGTGGCCCCGGTGCTCACAACGGTGGTCGCCTTCGTTTCAACCCGGGTGACGGATTCCTGTATGTCACAACGGGTGACAACCACAGCGGCCCAGGCCCCCAGCATCCGACTCAGATCATCGGCAAGGTTCTCCGAGTTGACCGCGATGGCAAGGCCGCCGCTGGGAACAACCCACCCGCTGGGTTCGATAAGCGCATCTTTGCCTATGGTTTCCGCAATCCCCAGGGCATTGCCTTCCGTCCCGGCACCAACGAGCCATACCTTTCCGAGAATGGCCCCTGGCACAGCGATGAGGTCACCAAACTCGTCAATGGTGGCAACGGTGGTTGGGATCCGCGTGGCAACGTGAATGGTCGGCCCGAGTGCCCCGATAACTACTGCGGCTACTCCCCGAACCAGATGGGCGCCATGGAACCCGCCAAGCGCGCAGCCTTCATGCCCATGACCGACACCAAGGCTTATCCCAACGCCATGACACCGGCCTGGAATAACAACGGTCTTTCCCAGGGCATGTGTGGCAGTGTCTTCCTGGTCGGTAAACAGTGGAAGCAGTGGGAGGGTCGCCTGGCCGTTGGCTATGCGGGAATTGGTATTCACGGAACACCCACTGGCAACCGCATCGATATCCTCGATATCTCCAAGGATGGAAAGACTGCCAAGCGTGAGGAGGTTCAGTGGCCCACCTTCGCAGGCCGTTTCCGTCATATATCGCTTGGACCCGACGGCGCCCTGTATGTGGCCGATGAGGGTGGTGGCATGATCTACCGTGTAACCCCCAACTGATTGGGCCTTGAGGAGAACGCGCTGCAGCGATGCAGCGCGTTTTTTATGGAGAATAGAAATGCGTAATGTTGCTCTGGCCCTTGCTGTTGGCATTGTTGCGGCGGCTCCATCTCACGCTGTCTATGCAGACACCGAGGAGTTGAAGGTGCTGCTCCAGCGAAATAACTGTTTGGCTTGTCACGCAATCGACAAGCGCAAGTACGGGCCAATCCTTCAGGACATCGCAGCGAAGTACGCCGGCAAACCGTCGGCCGTTCAAGAGTTGGCCACCAAGATTAAGGTGGGAGGCTCGGGTGTCTGGGGTGCCGATATGATGCCCCCGCAACCCCATGTCTCGGACGCCGATGCAAAGAAAATGGCGCAGTTCATCATGGCGCTTCCACCAAAGTGAAGCCCGCCATATGGTGAGTGTGTTTAGGAGATCATCGAGGCAAAGCGGAGGTCAACGTTTAAGCCAAGGTGGAATGGCCCTTGCGGTGCTTGCCTGCTTTGTTATGTCTTTGTCGATTCCCGCAAGGGGCCAGACAGTCCTCGATGAGGTGGTGGTCAGTGCGAGTCGATCCGAGCAGAGAATATTCGACGCGCCTGGCTCGATCGATGCCGTGAACCGCGAGCGGATTGAGGCATCCGGGCCACAAATCAACATCAGTGAGTCTTTGGGGCTGATCCCGGGGATCAATGTCGCCAATCGGAATAACTACGCCCAAGATCTGCAGATTTCAATCCGGGGCTTTGGATCGCGTGCGCCGTTTGGCGTGCGCGGTGTTCGGCTGATGGTCGATGGCCTTCCCCAGAGCCTGCCCGATGGCCAGGGCCAGACATCTCAGTTTGCAGCGTCTTCGACTTCTCGCATTGAAGTCCTGCGTGGCCCACTGGCAGCGCTCTACGGCAATGCCAGCGGCGGCGTTATTCAGGCGTTCACCAGAGAGCCCTCAGAGAAACCCGAGTGGACCGTTACCGGTTACGCGGGGTCCGATGAACTCTACCGCTCTTCCATTCAGTATTCAGAGACCCGTGGCGACTATGGGCTGGTCTTCGACTACGGGGCGTTGTCCTCGGAGGGTTTCAGGCAATACAGCGCAGCCGAGCGGCACCACATCAATACCAAATTGGTCAAGAAGGGCGAGGGCTCCAAGACCACCTTCATTCTGAATGCGCTGGATCAGAAGAAGTCGGAGGATCCAGGGAGTCGGAACGCTGCTGAGTTCGCCAGCGCCCCTTATGCGGCGGCCGCTGGAAGCTTGCCCTCAAGGACTGGCAAGAGTTTTGTTCAGTCCATTGCGGGCTTGGTCCATGAGTCGGGGTCTCTGGCCGATGGCATCCTCGTGACTCGTGCCTATGTGGCGACGCGAGATTTTGACATTCCAGCGGTTGCGACTTGGATATTGATCGTTCGGCTGCAGTAGGGGTTGGGTGCGGATTAGCGGGTGCCAACGACGTTACTGGGAACAGCCGCTCGAGTGGCGATCGGGCTCGAACTCGCCCGGGTGACGGACGAAAGGCGTGCAAGAACGAACACTGACGGTGTGATGGGCTCGGCGGACACCCGCAACGAGGACAATCTGGCGAGCAATGTCGGCGCCTATGTTCGCGCAGACTGGATTTTCCGCGAGGAATTCACGCTGACCACGGGTGTCAGACTCACACAGGTCAAGCTTGAGGTGAAAGACTATTTCGCTGTTTCGGTAAGCGACCCTAATGGTTCGGGCAGCAGAACGTACACTGGCGTCAGCCCCGTCATTGGTCTCGTTCGACACCTGGACTCTGAGCAGAATCTGTACGTGAATATTGGTCAATCTTTTGAGACCCCTACCCTAAATGAAGTTTTGTATGGCCCTGCCGGAACCTCGCCCATCTGCCCAATCGCACCGGCGCAGTCGACTACCTGCTCCCTGAATGCTTTCCACAGTCTCGACCCGGCGAAGTCAAGACAAATTGAAATGGGCTGGAAATGGCGCCGCGCAGACAAAGGGTCGATCACGGCGAGTGCGTTCTTCACACGGACGGCAGACGACATTGTTCCGGAGTACCTGAGCACCAGCGGATCCACATGG
>DAIPXU010000132.1:0-3558 GCA_036783055.1 Burkholderiaceae bacterium
GTAGTCACTGCGGCCGCCATGCCGCTCCACAATCGATTTGGCCAGCCACAGGCCGACTCCGCCCCCGACCCTTCCCTCGACTGGGTTTCTCCCCGTGTCATGCCCGGGTTTGCTGCTCTGAAAGAGCTGGAAGAGCTGCTTGGTATCAAGGGAGCCCAGGCCAGGGCCGTTGTCTGTAACGTGCACGACGAGCACGCTGCCATCGTCTTGAAACCGAACAGACGCCCTCCGCGCTTCGAATGCATCTGGGCCCGCTCGGGCGTGGGCCTCGCAGGCGTTGATAAAGAGATTCACAAACACCTGCGTGAGTTGATCCTCATTGCCCAGAATCCGATGCCGAGTTGCATCATCGGTATCGACCTCGAGCACGACACCACGCGAACTGGCCAAGTCACTGCGAGACACGAGATCGCGCGCAAGGCATGCGGCTGTGTGGGGGCGCACCGCTCGGTAGTCAGACTCGCCCAGAACCAACACCGACTGAAGATTGCTCACAATTCGTGCCGCACGCTTGGTCTCATTGAGCGACTCCTCAAGGATTGGCAGCCATGTCGTGTTTGCACTCGTTAATGGATCGGCCCGGCCTTGGGCCGAGGCCTGCAGGAGTTGTAGGTTGGTCTGCAGCGCGGTGAGTGGCTGGTTGATCTCGTGGGCGATGGCAGAACTAAAGGCCTCGATGGTTGTAGCGGGACCTCTTACCGCGAGTCGCGAGGCCTCCTCTTCGCTCTTGAGTCGGGCCTCTTCGGACGCCGAGCGCTTGGCCTCCATATCCTCAAGGATGACGCGTAAAAAGCCAACATTCGAGAGGACACCAAAACAGACCAAGGCCAGGGCCGAGATCTCATAGAGGGTTGTTTGAGCAAACACATGGGCGTCCTCATTCAAGAGATGAATCGCCACAAGCCGAAGCACAACTGCAAAAAGAATCACACCGGTTGCGATCTCAATGAGTCGAATACCTTGACTGGGCATGCGCCGTTGAAACTTGGCGTAGACCCAGAGGTGCCAGAGATACATTCCGATGTGACTTGCCAAGACCAGTGTCATGCGCCAGAGGTCAGTCCATTGCGTCTCTACCGCCCAGACGTAAGCCGCCAGGTAAATCGTAATCACCACGATGTAGCGCGGAAGCAGGGGCCTTAGGGGTTGACCGAGCAGGCTCTCGAAGGTCTGCACCCGCAGGCAGAGGCCCAAAACAGCCAAAATCTGGGAGCCGTGAAAACTCGCTACCTCTGGAATAAAGCCTCGCATACCAATCAGGACCAGTGATATGCCAGCAGCGAGGTTGGCAAAGACCCAGAGGTAGATGGGTTGGGTGCGTATACCCCGGGTGGTGAGCAGCAGCCCAAGAGGGCCAACAAGAAAAACGATGGCTGCAAACAAATGCAGCGTTCGTATGTCGAGCAGCGACACGCTAGGCCGTTACATTTTCGAAGTAGTGTCTGAGGAGTTGGCTCTGGTGTCGAACACCCACCTTCTCCATGATGTTGCTGCGATGCATCTTCACTGTCCGCAGCGAAATGCGGAGCGAGTCGGCAATCTCTGCGTTTCGAAGGCCTCTTCCCACCATGGTCATGACTTCACGCTCACGCGGCGTGAGGCGATCAAACCAAATCGGCGCCTCCTCGGGCTTCTCTTTGGGAGCGGCCCGCTGTTCGGACTCAAAGGCCAATTCGATCGCGCTCAGCAGTACGCGATTGTCAAAAGGCTTGATGACAAAGTCCACAGCCCCCTCTTTGATCGCACCGACTGCCTCCCGGATTCTGGCATTGCCAGAGAGAAAAACGGCCGGTGGGCAGTCTGCACGCCTCCGAAGGCGCTGCCACAGCTCAAGACCGGTGTCTTCGCCAAGTCGCATATCGAGCAGCAGCATGCATTCTGGAGGGAAGCCCTCGGACGCCACAAAGCGTTCCATGCTCGGGGCGTCTTGAAAGGTCTCGACGCTGTAGCCCTCGTTGAGAAGCACGCGCTCCACGGCCCGCAGCACGGCCAAGTCGTCGTCGAGAAAGAGAATGGTCTTCATTGAGGCTAGAGCATAGCAAGCGGCATCTTGCGGCTCGGAGGAGGGAAGGCAGCGTCGAGATCCTTGATTGCTTGGGCAGACAAGGTGATTTGAGAGGCCTTGAGATTCTCCTCTATTCGATCCGGCCTCACTGATTTTGGGATGGAGATTACATTGGGGTCGCGCATGGTCCAGGCAATGGCCATCTGGGCCGGCGAGATGCCGTGCTTGTCTGCAACTGATTTCAGTTTGGCATCTCGCATGAGTTGCCCGCTGCCGAGCGGGGAGTAGGCCATCAGCGGCATCGAGCGGGCCGTCATGGTGGGCAGCAAGTCGAACTCACTGTTTCGAGCACTCAGTGCGTAGTAAATCTGATTGGTGGCGCAAGCATCGGCCACACCGGCCTTCGATTCTGCCTGCTGCCACCTGCTCAGCCCGTCGAGGTCAAAATTGCTAATCCCCCAAGCACGAATGAAGCCCTTCTCGCGTAGCGTGATGAATGCCTCGAGGGTCTCCGTTAGAGGATGTCGGCCCGGCCAGTGCAGCAGGTAGACATCGAGGTAATCCACGCCGAGTCGGCGCAGGCTTGCTTCGCAGGCCAGGAGGGTTCCGCGTTTGCTGGCATTCGAGGGCAGCACTTTGCTTACCAGCACCAACCTCTCGCGCTTGACCGAAGAAGCGGCGAGCGCTGCACCGATCACCTGCTCCGACCCACCGTCACCGTACATTTCGGCGGTGTCGATAAGGCGAACCCCAAGGTCCAAAGCAAACTCGAAGGCACGTTGCTCCTCTCTGGCCCGGGCAGGCATCTCGCCCATGTTCCAACTGCCAATGCCAAAGCGAAGGCCTTGAAAAGGTGATTGATCCATCATGCATTCCTCCACTGGTTGTATAGTTTCTGGCGTCGCCCAAGGAATCCCTTCACTCTACGCACCGAGGACCCCCTGAAGTTCAACCTTCCCAACCTGCTGACATGGGCCCGGGTCCTGGCAATACCGCTTTTTCTGATTCTCTTCTATGTCCCGATGGGGCTCGATCGGCAGGATATCAACCTTCTGGTCACAGCCGTTTTTGTTGTCGCTGCTGTGACCGGCTGGCTCGATGGTTGGCTCGCCCGCAAGTGGGACCAGACTTCGGCCTTTGGCGCATTTCTGGACCCTGTGGCCGATAAGCTGATGGTCTGCGCGGCTCTGGTGGCCCTGATTGACCATGATCGCGTGGGCCCCCTGGTGGGATTCATCATCATTGGACGTGAGATCACCATTTCAGCGCTGCGAGAGTGGATGGCCGAGGTGGGCGCGCGCAGGAGTGTGGCGGTCAACTGGCTGGGCAAGGCCAAGACCATTGCACAGATGGTGGCCATTCCCTTCTTACTCTACGAGGCCCCGCTCATGGATGGCCTCATTGACACCGCGCGCTGGGGCGACTGGCTCATCGATGTGGCTGCGGTTCTCACGGTCTTCTCGATGGTCTACTACCTGCGCCAAGCCTGGCCCGAGTTGCGAAAGAACGCCTAGTTCACTAGAATTGCAGGTTCGCTGCGGGAGTAGCTCAGT
>DAIPXU010000133.1:0-3504 GCA_036783055.1 Burkholderiaceae bacterium
CGAATGTCGCGGCACTCTCACCGGGCCAGCGGGCCACATTCACCGTGATTCGCGATGGAAAAAGCGCCGAGGTGAAGGTGACTGTTACCGAGCGGCCTGCACCGCGGCCGCCGGGACGGCAGTGATGTAAATCAGTTAAGAAGTAAAAACCCAGCCCTTAAAAAACCATCTCGTCAGCTGAATTCGACGGCCGCCTTGGTGACAGATTATTCCGAGGAACCGCTTCCTTCCGGCGCCTTCGGAGTAATCCAGCCCGATAGCCAGATGCCGAGTTGGTAGAGCAGGCAGAGCGGGATGGCCAGCATGAGCTGCGAGATGACATCGGGAGGCGTCACAATCGCGGCCACAACGAAGGCGGCCACGATGAAGTAGGGCCGAAACTCAATCATCTTCTGACGAGTCACAACCCCCATTCGGATGAGCACCATCTGCACCACGGGTGTCTCAAATGAGAGGCCGAACACCAAGAAGAGACTCAGAGCAAAGCTCAAGTATTTGTCGATGTCCGTCGACATCTGAACCCCCTCTGGGGTGTAGGCGGCGATAAAACCGAAGACCGCCGGGAATACGAAGAAATAGGCAAAGGCCATGCCCACTAGGAAGAGAACAAAGCTGGTGACGATGATTGGCATGGCCAGCCGCTTCTCGTGGGTGTAGAGGCCCGGGGCGATGAAGGCCCAGGCCTGATAGAGCACATAGGGCAGTGCAACCACAAAGGCCACGAGCATGGTGACCTTCATTGGTACAAAAAATGGGGCGGTCACGTCGGTGGCAATCATGCTGCCACCCGCTGGGAGCGCTGCTAACAAAGGATTAGCGAAGATGCTGTAGATCTGCGGCGCCCAATAGACCAACCCAACAAAAACAATAAGGACTGCGAGTGACGCCCGAATAAGTCGGTCCCGAAGCTCAAGGAGATGGCTCATAAAGCCCTCTTCGGACTTGGGCGCCTCAGTCGAGGCGCCTGCTCCCTCCTGCGGCTTGTTGGACGCTTGCGGATCAGTCATAGCGGGCCCGCTTCACGTGGGAGCGCTTGCGAAGCCTTGCACGCAGCCTGTCTCGAACGCGTTGATCGGCCTGCTCGTCTGTCCAGCTTCTCTCTGGCGCATTCATGAAGTAGCCAGAGCGGCGATCGAAGGCCGAGGAGAGTTCGTCGTCGCTCCATTCGCCCACGGTGCTCGAGACCGATTCGGCCACGCTGCTGACTTCCTTTTCAACGCCTTGCATAGACGATTGGAGGGATGCGCCCATCTCTTCAACGGACTGCTTGGCCTTCTTGAGTTCTTCGAGGTCCATCTGCCGCTGGATGTCATTTTTAACATCCGAGACGTAGCGCTGGGCGCGGCCCAAAAGAGCACCCACGGTGCGGGTGACAACGGGCAGGCGATCTGGCCCGAGGACAATCAAGCCCACCCCCGCAATCAAGACCAACTCTGTGAATCCGACATCCAGCACGATTGGGGGGCTCGCCGTTTAATGCGAGCCAGTCAGTGTCCTGAGTGGGTCTTGTCCTTGGTCTCAACGTCGATGGTGCGTGACTCGACCTGGGCCGTGGCGGTGGGCGCGGAGTTGGGGGCAGTGCCCTCTGGTCCTGAACCGCCTTCTTTCATTCCATCTTTGAAGCCTTTCACGGCGCCACCGAGGTCTGAGCCCAGGTTGCGAAGCTTCTTGGTGCCGAAGACCAGAAGAATGATCAGCAAGACGATCAGCCAGTGCCAAATGCTAAAGGTACCCATGTGGACGCTCCGAAAGGAAAGGGTGCAAGGGCCTCGGAACTAGAACGAGGCCGAACTGCCAAGCGGCTCGGGGCCTCCCAGCAAATGCATATGGAGATGATACACCTCCTGCCTGCCCACCCGACCGGTATTCACTACGGTGCGAAAGCCCTCTGGCGAGCCATTTTCGGTGGCCAGGCGCTTGGCCAAAACCATCATTCGGCCCATCAGAGGTGCATGCCGGTCTTCGAGCGCGGCCATGGACTCGATGTGTTCCTTGGGGATGATCAGCAGGTGCAGGGGCGCCTTGGGATGAATGTCCTTGAAGGCCAGGAGCTCATCGTCTTCATAGACCTTGGCCGCGGGAATATCGCCCGCAACGATTCGACAAAACAAGCAACTCATAGTGAACAACGCATGCGGCAGCGCTCCATTTACTTTTCTATTCTTGAGGCCTTCTCATCGAGACCAGATATCCCCTCTCGGCGGGCCAACTCCAAGAGAACATCGTTGGGGTGAAGTCCGTGCTGGACAAGCACCACCAGGCTGTGGAACCAGAGGTCGGCCATCTCCGAGACGATTCGATCGGGCGTGCCGTCCTTGGCGGCCATGACCACCTCGGTGGCCTCCTCGCCCAGTTTCTTTAGAGCGGCATCGGGTGCCTTGGCCAGCAGTTTGGCCACGTAACTGCTCTCGGGGCTCTGGCCTCGGCGCGAGGAAATCACCTGCGCGAGTCGCGTGAGCACGGGGGACTCAATCGGCCCAACCGGATAACCGGCAGGGTCATTGGAAGGATTGGGTGCCATGGCTATTTGGTACGGTAGATGTCGTTTGGATCTTTTAACACAGGATCCACCGCCGTCCACTGGCCGTTCTCGAGCACCGAGAAAAAACAAGACTCCCGGCCGGTGTGGCAGGCGATGCCCCCGGCCTGCGTGACCTTCAAGACCACTGCATCGCCATCGCAATCGAGATGAACGGAATGAACTGAATCCACATGGCCGCCAACAACGCCATTGCGCCAGGGGGGCCCGCCCTGGCGCTTGCACAAGCGATCGGCCAGATGCCGGGCTTAAGATTTTTAGGCCTTCAGTCGTATCACGGCCCAGCCCAGCATCTGCGCACACTTTCAGAGCGGCGTCGCGCCATTGATCAGGCCATCTCGCTGACCCGCGACACACGCGATTTGTTGGCCAGGCATGGCATCGTCTGCAACCACGTGACGGGCGCAGGCACTGGCAGCTTCATGCTCGAGGCGTGCAGCGCGGTCTACACCGAGATCCAACCCGGCTCTTATATTTTTATGGATGCGGATTACAGCCGCAATGATTGGCACGACAGCGGCATGCCGATCTTTGAGCAGAGTTTATTTATCCTGACTTCGGTCATGAGCCTGCGGGATCCTGATCATGCGGTAGTGGATGCGGGCCTAAAAGCCTCCAGCGTGGATTCTGGCTTGCCACTGGTTGCGGAGCTCGCTGATGTGCGCTTTCATAAAGCCTCGTATGAGCATGGCGTTTTACAACGCGGACCAAACGCCGAAAAAATGTGGCTGGGCCAGAAGATCAGTTTGATTCCTGGTCATTGCGAACCCACCGTGAATTTGTACGATGAATTGATTGTGGAGCACGAGGGCCGCGTCGAGGCCATCTGGCCGATTCTTGCGCGCGGGGCATTGCGCTGATGGGCGGCCTGGAGCTCTAGGTCGACGCAGTCATGCTGCTGACAGCGCTTGAACTCTTGGGCCTGGCCTGGTGGTATCGCAGTATTGGCCGGGGGGTCCCGCCGC
>DAIPXU010000134.1:0-3479 GCA_036783055.1 Burkholderiaceae bacterium
TGATGTTCATGCCGATGGTATTCTCAGTTTTCTTTTTCTTTTTCCCAGCGGGGCTCGTGCTCTACTGTCTCATCAACAACGTGGTGTCCATCGCGCAGCAGTGGGTGATCATGAAGCGCATGAACGTGGCCATTTGACTCACTGAAGACATGGTTGGGGAGTCCATTGTTGCTATGGCGACCCCCCAGTCGCAATCTTCTGTGGGCGTCGTTCGGGTTTCGGGGCCAATCTGCGAGGTTCTGGCGCGACGCATTTGTGGTGGAGACCTTCAGCCTCGCGCACCGATCCTGCGATCGTTTCGGGCAAGCAACGGCGAGGTCATCGACCAGGGCCTTGTCATGCTTTTCAAGGGGCCGGCGTCCTTTACTGGTGAAGACGTTTTGGAGTTTCAGGGGCATGGCAGTCCCGTGGCCATGTCTTGGTTGCTTGAGGAGTGCCTTCTCTGTTCGAGTGATGAGATGCCCCTCCGAATGGCCCGGCCCGGGGAGTTCTCCGAGAGGGCCTTCCTCAATGGAAAGCTCGATTTAACGGCCGCTGAGGCCATTGCGGACTTGATTGCAGCGCGCAGCCGGGGGGCTGTTCGGGCTGCGGTTCAGTCAATGACGGGCCGGTTCTCGGATCGCGTTAATGAGATTCAGCGCCTCATGACCGAGGCACGTGCTCGGCTGGAGGCTTGTTTGGATTTCCCCGACGAGGAGGGGGTCGCCCACCTACAAGACCAAGATCTGCTGGCGAGGCTTCGAGCGATCGATGAGCAGTTAAGAGATTGTCTCGCCTCGGCGCAACGGGGTGTCGAGGCGCTTCGGGGCCGAGCGGCGGTATTGGTTGGCAAGCCAAACGTGGGCAAGTCGTCTCTCTTTAATGCCCTGGCCGATGAGGACCTGGCGATCGTCAGTGAGTTGGCGGGAACCACGCGCGATCGGCTCGCCAACGAAATTCGGGTGGAAGGCCATAGCCTCAAGGTACTCGATACCGCGGGCCTGCGCGTCACTGATGAGCCCATTGAGCAGATCGGGGTCGCCCGAAGTCAAGAGGCCATGGACATGGCTGACCTTGTGATTTGGGTGCGAGACCTGACCTCCAGAGATGTTTCAGACTTCGAGCGCTCTGCGCTGGCGGTCCTTCCGAAGGATGCGGAGATCTGGGTGGTGTGGAATAAGCTCGATGCTTTGGATTCTGCTTCGCGCGAGGGCCTGCCGGTTGAGAGTCTGCAAAATCGCGCGGCGTTAAGGAATTTCTATCTGTCTGCTGTCGATGGACGCGGGCTGGCCGGCTTCATAGAGGCGCTCGGGTTGTTCCTTGCGGGCGCTTCATCCGATAGGGGTGTTTTTTCTGCCCGGCAACGTCATCTGGTGGTGCTCGCTGAGGTGCTTGGATTGTTGGATTCAGCGGTGCCGTTGGTGGGGGCTTCGGGGGAGCTGGCCGCCGATCAGCTGCGGCGTGCCCAAGAGAAGTTGGGCGAGATTACCGGTGAGGTTCATTCTGATGACTTGTTGGGGGTAATCTTTTCTAGCTTCTGCATTGGGAAGTAGGCTCGAACAGGCCCAGCGCACGGTTCTTCTGAACATGCAAGGCGCTGAAAATCTGGCCTTGTATAGACACCCAAACACCCGGGGGCATTAGCTGTGCCGCAGCGATGGCGCTGCCCAGATTGATCAGGGCATCGGAGCCCTCGAGCGAGGCGGGCACCATTGCGCCTGTCAGCACAACGACCTGTTCTGGCCGAAGATGCTTGGCAAGCACTTGGGCAGAGTCCGTCATGGTGTCGGTTCCATGGACTATGACGATGCGGCGCTCTTTTGCTTGGGAAACTCTCTGCGAGAGAAGGTTGCGGTCTGCGTCGACCATTTCGAGGGAGTCTTTTAGCAAGACCTCCTCGATTCGATGGATGCAACGAAGGCGTGCTTGTTGTGCCCATTGGCTCAGGCGGCTCTGGTTGGGGGGCCTTAATTGACCCTCGATGGGATCGTAGACTTTTTCAAACGTGCCGCCGGCACTTAAGATGGCAATTGGTTCTGAGTAGAGAGTAGTCTGCATGCTTGGTCAATGGCGCAAATTAGCGAGGAGGGGTTAGCAAGGTTTCTGCCAACAATGTCGAATGCAGTGCCGTGGTCGACACTGGTCCTAATGAAGGGAAGACCAACAGTGATGTTGACGCCTTGATCGAGTCCGTTGAGTTTGATGGGGATGAGGCCTTGGTCGTGGTAGAGGGCAATGACCAGGTCGAAATCGGGTTTGTGGCCGATGCGGGCACGCATGAACACGGTGTCTGCTGAGATTGGTCCGAGAATTGAAATGCCTGCGTCGGCAGCGGCCTTGATCGCGGGTGCGAGAATCTCCTGCTCCTCGGCGCCAAACTGGCCTTCTTCTGAAGCGTGGGGATTGAGAGATGCAAGGGCAATTCTTGGGTTTGGAATGCCAAAGAGACTGGCCGCCTCCTGAGCGACCCTAAAGGTTTCCAGAAGGCTTGAGACTTTGAGTGATTGGATGGCTTCCTTGAGTGACACGTGAACGCTATGCAGGATTACACGCAGCTCCGTGTTGACTAGACTCATGCGAACGATCGGTGGATGACTCGGATTGCTGAGATGGGCCAGGAACTCGGTGTGACCAGGCCAAGGCAATCCAGCCATTTTGAAGCTGCGCTTGGAGATTGGCGCGGTCACAATTCCTTCTAAGGCGCCCGACTTGCAGTGGGCGACAGCCCTTTCAATGGCGGCTGCCGAGGCCAAGCCGCCCTCTTTGCTGTCGCACCGCGCAGGGTAGGGGCCGTAATGTCCTGTGTCGATGATTGAGTCGGGATGCAGACAGATACCCAGTTCTGATGCGGTGGTCTCTAGCTGCCGTGCATCCCCATAGAGTTTGCAGGCAACGCTGCTTCTTTGGGCGAGAGCGGACAGGGCTTTTAAACAAACTTCGGGGCCGATGCCTGCGGGGTCTCCCATGGTGATTGCGAGGCGTGGGTTCGTTTCTTCTTTGCCCATGATTAGAGGATGATGCGCGATTCCGTTCTGATTGGAAAATGCGCTTGGATATCGCTTGGGAGTTGTTGGTGTTTTTGGCCTTTGCCGCAATGGCGGCGGGTTTTGTCGATTCCGTGGCCGGTGGCGGAGGGCTCCTTCAGGTGCCGGCTTTGTTCGGCAGTCTCCCCCAGGCCTCAACGGCCAGTCTCTTCGGGACCAATAAGTTTTCATCCATTGCGGGCACTGCCTGGGCGACATGGCGTTACACCAGGCATGTGAGAATCGATTGGCGGGTTGGGTTTCCAGCGGTTGTCGCCGCTGGCATCTTTTCTTGGTTGGGTGCCTCTGCGGTTTCTTTGCTGTCTCGTGAAGCGGCGCAGCCTCTGGTGTTGGTTCTTTTGGTGCTTGTTGCGTATGCCACGTTGCGTGATCGGGGCTTGGGTCGAGAGCACGCACCAACCCTGTCGAACAAGGGGGCTTTTGGTGCGGCACTGCTACTCTGAGCGGGGAAAGGGT
>DAIPXU010000135.1:0-3449 GCA_036783055.1 Burkholderiaceae bacterium
CAAGATCCTAGTCCTCGATCTCCCTCTGGGGGAGAGCGTCGTGGTCACTGGTGTCTCTGGGTCTGGCAAGTCCTCGCTCGCCTTCGACACCATCTACGCCGAGGGTCAGCGACGCTACATCGAGACCTTCTCGGCCTATGCGCGGCAGTTCCTCGATCGCATGGACAAGCCCATGGTCGACTCCATCGATGGAGTGCCGCCGGCCATTGCCATCGACCAGACCAATCCGGTTCGCACCTCACGCTCCACGGTCGGCACGATGACCGAACTCACCGACCATCTCAAGCTCCTCTATGCCCGAGCAGCGCGGCTCATCTGCCCCCAGTGCAAGACGCCCGTGCAACGAGACTCCATCGATGGCATCGTCAAACTGCTGCTGGCCCATCCCGAGGGCCAACGCATGGCCATCTGCTTCGATCGCCAGGCGCCCGAATCCCTCGAGGACGAGGCCCTGGCCCAATGGCTCTCGGCCCTGGGCTTTACCAAGATTCACTCACGCAGAGGCGAGTTGCTCACAGTGATTGCCGACCGATTGGTGATCACCCCCGACCTCGAACGCGCCCGTCTGGCAGAGGCAGTGGAGACTGCGCTTCGCTATGGCGAGGACCGGTGCAAGGTGGTGTTGCTCTCCAAGGACAACGCCGCGCCCGAGCAGACCCTTCAATCTTCAACGGGCCTCAACTGACCCGGCTGCAGCACCAGCTTTCGCGAGCCTCGACCGGCGCTCTTCTCATTCAACTCACCCATCGGGGCCTGCGAGACCTGCAAAGGATTCGGCCGTGTCATTGGTATCGACCCCGGACTCGTGGTTCCCGACGAAGGCCTCTCACTCGAGCAAGGGGCCATCAAGCCATGGCAGACCAAGTCTTACCAAGACTGTCAGAGCGAATTGCTCATGCACGCCAAGCGACAGGGTGTCGCCACCGACATTGCCTGGCGTAACCTCCCCGCCGAGCATCGCCAGTGGGTCTTCGAGGGCGACGAGAACTGGAAGGGCAATTGGACCAAGCAGTGGTACGGAGTGGATCGATTCTTTGAGCATCTCGAGGGCAAGGCCTACAAGATGCATGTGCGTGTCCTGCTCTCGCGCTATCGCTCTTACAACCTCTGCCCGAGCTGCAAAGGCGCTCGACTCAAACCCGAGGCCCTCGACTGGCAACTCATGGGCAAGACACTCCCCGAAGGCATGGCCCTCTCGATTAATCAAGCCTGGTCCTGGCTGCATGGGCTCGACACAAGCGAACTCGATGCCTCAAGTAAAAAAGCGCTCGAGCTCATTGCGCAGGAGATGCGTGCGAGGCTTGGCTTTTGCCGTGCCGTGGGCCTGGGTTACCTCACTCTCGATCGACAGTCTCGAACCCTATCGGGCGGTGAGGTACAGCGCATCAACCTCACCACGGCCTTGGGCACCTCGCTGGTCAACACACTCTTTGTTCTCGATGAGCCGTCGATCGGTCTGCACCCACGGGATCTGCAACGCCTCATCGGTGTCATTCACGAACTCAAGCGCGCAGGCAACAGTTTGTTGATCGTCGAGCACGACCCAGAGGTCATGCAGGCCGCCGATCGAATCATTGATATTGGCCCTGGGCCAGGCGAGCGCGGCGGCAACATTCAGTTCAATGGCAGCTTTGCCCAACTGACACAATCACAGACACTCACCAGCCAATACCTGCGTGGTGAGAAGACCATCTCCGCAGACGACCCTGCCAGCGCCGACTCTATTCGCGCGGCCCACCGGCTCATCATTCGCGGGGCCCGGGCGAACAATCTCAAGAACATCGATGTGGAGATTCCACTCAAGCACCTGGTCTGCCTCACCGGCGTCTCGGGCTCGGGAAAGTCCACCCTTGTGCAAGACCTCCTCTATCCCGCCCTTTGCAAACACTTTGGCAAGGCCACCGATACCCCAGGCGAGCACGACCGCATTGAAGGGGCCGCCCTCCTCTCCGATGTCTTGCTCGTCGACCAATCCCCAATTGGAAAGACCACCCGCTCGAATCCTGCCGTCTATGTCGGGGCCTTCGATGCCATCCGCAAGCGCTATGCCGAGAGTCCGCTTTCGGTGCAGCGGGGCTACACCAGTGGGCAGTTCAGTTTCAATGCCGGCACCGGCCGATGTCCCAGTTGCGCAGGAAGTGGCTACGAACAGGTAGAGCTGCAATTTCTCTCGGATGTCTACTTAAAGTGCCCCGACTGCCAGGGCCGCCGATTCCGAAATGAAACCCTAGAAGTGCTTGTTCGCGGCAAGTCGATTGCCGATGCCCTGGAGATGACCGTCTCGGAGGCCTTGGCATTCTTTGCGGACGACCGCGAGATCCAAAGAAGACTACAGCCCCTGGTCGATGTCGGTCTCGATTACCTTCGACTCGGTCAGCCCGTGCCCACGCTCTCGGGCGGCGAGGCCCAACGTCTAAAGATTGCAGGCCATCTTGCCGACGCCCAAGAGAAGGCGAGCAAGGCCAAGCAGGGCATGCTCCTGCTCTTTGATGAGCCCACCACGGGACTGCATTTCGATGACATTGCAAAGTTGATCCGGTCCCTGCGTGCCCTGGTCAAGGCAGGTCACTCCTTGCTCGTCATCGAACACAACCTCGATCTCATTGCGGCATCAGATTGGCTCGTCGACCTGGGCCCCGAAGCGGGACCCCTCGGCGGTGAGTTGGTGGCCCAGGGCCGCCCAGGGGATGTGGCCTTGGTCGACCACTCCCACACCGGCATGGCCTTGGCCCGGCACCAAGGCGCGGGGGCCTGGGCCACACAGCCCATGGGTGTGCAAGACAGCGCAGCACTGCAACCAGGCATCGCCGCAGAACCAAGCATTGCTGCAACATCAACCACTGGTGCAGCG
Organism: Burkholderiaceae bacterium; assembly: GCA_036783055.1. Lineage (GTDB taxonomy): Bacteria > Pseudomonadota > Gammaproteobacteria > Burkholderiales > Burkholderiaceae_A > Hahnella. The sequence goes on from DAIPXU010000135.1 coordinate 2,852, forward strand.
GGTGCCATTCACATTCAACATGCCCGCGAACACAACCTCAAAGATGTCTCGGTCCAGATACCCCGCGACCAACTCACGGTCATCTCGGGCGTCTCGGGTTCGGGCAAATCCACCCTGGCCTTTGACATTCTCTTCTCCGAGGGCCAACGGCGTTACCTCGAGTCACTCAATGCCTATGCCCGTCAGTTTGTTCAACCCAGCAGCCGACCCGATGTCGATGCCATATCGGGCATCCCTCCCACCGTGGCCATTGAACAGCGAACCAGCCGAGGCGGTCGCAAAAGCACGGTGGGCACCCTCACCGAAATCCATCACTTCCTTCGGTTGCTCTACGTAAAAATTGGTGTGCAACAGTGTCCCAACTGCGCAACACCCATCGCCCCCCAGACCCCCGAGGCCATCGTGGCGAGCATTCTTCGCGACTACCAGGGCCAGGTCGTGGGGCTGCTCAGCCCCCTGGTCATTCAGCGCAAGGGCATCTACCAAGACCTCGCTCGCTGGGCATCATCTCGCGGCCACAGCCACTTACGTGTCGACGGTGAATTCCTCGAGACCGATCGCTTCCCACGCCTGGATCGCTATCGCGAGCACACCATCG
>DAIPXU010000136.1:0-1301 GCA_036783055.1 Burkholderiaceae bacterium
GATCAACACATGCGAGAAGCGGGCTCGTTAGAGCTCACGAATTGCATCGGAGCGGCCCAGCAACTCCACCGAGCGAAGCATGAGTTCACCAAAATCCACCACACCCTCTCGCTGGCACTGATCGTCATAGGCCTGGTAGAGCTCAATGTGCCGACGGTTGTAGCCATCTGAATCGTCGATGTCGCCCGCACGAAGGCCTTGCTCTTTGGCGCTGTTAATAAAAAACTGCAGCTGCTTGGGTGGGTACTTCTCATCGTCCACGCCCAGCGCCTTGAGCAGGCGCTTGATCGCAGAGAGTTGGTCTTGGCTATCGAGAATCTGAAAGGTGGCGGGCAGGGCGGCATCCCGATGATGGGCACGCAAGAAGCGGTTGCACAGGCCGTGAAAGGTGCCAATCCACATGCCCTTTAAGTTCACCGAAATCATCGCCCCGAGCCGGGCGAGCATCTCTCGGGCCGCCTTGTTGGTGAAGGTCACGGCCAATATGCCCATGGGGCTGACCTGGCCCGTGGAGACCAGCCATGCAATGCGCGTGGTGAGAACACGCGTCTTTCCACTTCCCGCCCCCGCAAGGATCAGTGCCGGCTCAGGGGGCAAGGTCACGGCCTGTTGTTGCGGGGGGTTGAGACCCGCAAGAAGCGGGGATCCCGAGGCCGACGTGGATCGTGATTGCGGGTCCGACGAGGTTGAAAAGCTTGAGAGGGAATTCGAAGACATCTGGGCATTCTAGGCGCTCATGCCCGCTCGCCCCCCGGCCAAGCCCTTCAGACTAAAATCGAGGCCCATGTCTCTGCAAAACACCCCCTACCAAGCCCAAGCCCTCGAGAGATCAATCCAAGCCGAATGGGCGGAGTCCCAGGCGTACAAGGCCATCGAGCACGACCCGCGCTACCCGAAAGGCAAGTTCTACGCCTGCTCCATGCTGCCCTATCCCTCGGGCCGACTCCACATGGGCCACGTGCGCAACTACACCATCAACGACGTGATGGCCCGCGCCCTTCGTATGCAGGGCTACAACGTGCTCATGCCAATGGGATGGGATGCCTTTGGGCTGCCCGCAGAGAATGCCGCCATGGCCAATGGCGTGGCACCTGCAGCCTGGACCCACGACAACATCGCCTACATGAAGCAGCAGATGCACTCGATGGGCCTGGCAATTGACTGGACTCGCGAGACGGCCACCTGCGAAGCGGATTACTACAAGTGGAACCAGTGGCTCTTCCTAAAAATGCGCGAGAAGGGCATTGCTTATCTCAAGACAGGCACAGTGAACTGGGATCCCATTGACCAGACAGTGTTGG
>DAIPXU010000136.1:1311-3423 GCA_036783055.1 Burkholderiaceae bacterium
CCAACTAACATGTTGTGGATGGCCGCGGATGTCGCTCCTGAGCCATAGTCGAGAAGCGCGAGACTCCCATGTACAACCTGGGCATCACCCAGTACGCGCAAGAGCTGCTCGATGGACTCCATGGATTGGGCTGGCCGGAACGGGTCAAGCTCATGCAAGAGAACTGGATTGGAAAATCAACCGGCGTTCGATTTGCCTTCCCCCACAAGATCACAGACAGCAACAATCAATTGGTGGGCGGTGGCCGTGTCTATGTCTTCACCACACGGGCCGACACCATCATGGGTGTGAGCTTTATGGCCGTGGCACCCGAGCACCCACTGGCGTCTGTCGCAGCGGCCAATAATCCCGCACTGGCGGCATTCATTGAGAGCTGCCAGTCGGGCGGCGTGGCCGAGGCAGACCTTGCCACCCGAGAGAAAGAAGGCATGGACACGGGCCTTGTGGTGGCCCATCCCATCACCGGGGAAAACGTTCCGGTCTGGGTCGGCAACTATGTGCTGATGAGTTATGGCGATGGTGCCGTGATGGGTGTGCCGGCCCACGACGAGCGCGATTTCGAATTTGCACTCAAGTACGGCCTGCCCATCAAGCAGGTGATTGCCAAGACCACCGCAGGTCAGCCATCGCAGCCGTCGAGTGCATCTTCAGACGCGTTCGATGCCACTCTATGGCGTGAGTGGTATGCCGACAAGGAGGCCGTCGCCTGCGTGAATTCAGGGAAGTTCGACGGACTCGACCACCCGAGCGCGGTCGATGCCGTGGCCAAGGAACTCGCCAAGCGGGGCCTGGGTGAGAAAAAGAGCACATTCCGATTGCGCGACTGGGGCATCTCAAGACAGCGCTACTGGGGCACGCCCATCCCCATCATTCACTGTGCGCATTGTGGCGAGGTGCCTGTTCCCGAGGCCGATCTGCCCGTGGTCCTTCCCCCCGACCTGGTCCCCGATGGCAGTGGCAATCCACTCAACAAATCCGAAGCATTCCTGAAGGTTTCCTGCCCCACCTGCGGCAAGCCGGCGCGGCGCGAGCCCGCCACCATGGACACCTTCATCGACTCGAGTTGGTACTACATGCGCTATTGCTGTCCGGGCAACCATTCGGCCATGGTCGATGAGCGGCTCGCGCACTGGATGCCGATGGACCAGTACATTGGGGGCATCGAGCATGCGGTGCTGCACCTTCTCTACGCGCGCTTCTGGACCAAAGTCATGCGCGACCTCGGCCTTCTAAAGTTCAATGAACCCTTCACCAATCTGCTCACCCAGGGCATGGTGCTCAACGATACCTACTACCGCGAAGACGCCACGGGCCGAAAGACCTGGTTCAACCCCGTAGAGGTCAACCTCGAGACCGACGACCGCGGACGCCCAACCGGTGCCACCCTGATCTCCGACGGCAAGCCCGTTCAGATCGGCGGCACAGAGAAGATGTCGAAGTCTAAGAACAATGGAATCGATCACCAGGCCCTCATCGACCGATACGGGGCCGACACCGCAAGGCTATTCACCATGTTTGCCTCTCCGCCGGAACAGACCCTTGAATGGTCGGAGTCTGGCGTGGAAGGCGCCCACCGGTTTCTGCGTCGACTCTGGGTCTTCGCAACGCAGAACGAGGCCTGGCTCAAGGCCATTGGAGCCAAATGCCTGAAAGCCGACGGAGCCGACGGCGTCTGTGCACATGCAGGCAGTTCGAGCGCGGCCACAATCCTTCGCAGGGAAGTCCATGAACTCCTCAAGCAGGCCGACTTCGATATCATCAGGCGCCAGTACAACACGGTGGTCTCGGCCTGCATGAAGATGCTCAACACCCTTGAAGAGGCCGCCAAGCCTGCGGCACTCTCTGCGGCAAGCGAATCAGACTTGCAATCGTTGCGCATGGCACTGGCCGAAGGGCTTGGCATCTTGCTGCGCATCCTCTACCCCATCGTGCCCCACATCTGCTGCGAACTCTGGGCCTGCCTGGGCTTCGGTTCGAGTCGAGCAAGCCTCATCAATGCCGCCTGGCCCGAAGTCGATGAGGCGGCCTTGGCCCGCGCGGAAATCGAACTCATGCTTCAGGTCAATGGGAAACTCCGCGGAAGCCTTCAAGTCGCTGCCACCGCCACAGAAC
>DAIPXU010000137.1:0-3411 GCA_036783055.1 Burkholderiaceae bacterium
TTTAAGGGCTGGGTTATTACTTCTTAACTGAATTACGTCACTGCCGTCCCGGCGGCCGCGGGGCGGGGCGCTCGGTGACCGTCACCTTTAACTCGGCGCTTTTTCCATCCCGAATCACGGTGAATGTGGCCCGCTGGCCTGGTGAGAGTGCCGCGACATTCGAGAGCAACTCCGATGAATTGCGCACCTTCGCGGTGTTGACAGCCACCACCACATCCCCCACCCGCATGCCGGCCTTCTCCGCGGGGCCGCCCCGCTGAATGCCCGCGATGATGCTGCCCTCGGGCGCAGGAAGTTTAAAGGTCTCGGCAATATCGGTATTGACGTCTTGGGGTTCGACCCCGATGAAGCCACGGCTCACGCGGCCGTCGCGTACCAGGCTCTCCATGACTTGTTTGGCCATGTCGGCTGAGATGGCAAAACCAATGCCCATGCTGCCACCCGAGCGTGAATAGATGGCGGTGTTGATACCCACCAGGTTGCCGTTGGCGTCCACCAAGGCACCGCCCGAGTTGCCGGGGTTAATGGCCGCATCGGTCTGAATGAAATTCTCGAAGGTGCTCAGGTTGAGTTGCTTGCGTCCGACCGCACTCACAATCCCTTGCGTGACCGTGAGCCCCACGCCAAAGGGGTTGCCAATTGCCAGCACGGTATCTCCCACCCGAATCTCGCTGGGCTTGCCAAATCGAATCACCGGAAGGTCTTCCAGACGAATGCGCAGAACGGCCAGATCGGTCTCGGGGTCGGTGCCGACCAGCCGTGCCGATGCCCGTCGGCCATCGGCCAGCGCCACCTCAATCTGCTCGGCGCCTTCAATGACATGGTGATTGGTCAGCACATAGCCCTGCGGGCTCACAATCACGCCAGAGCCTAGGCCTGCCGACTCTCGTCCACCTTCACCACGGGGGTCCGGAAACTGTTCGCCGAAAAATCGGCGCAGGGTGGGGTCGTTCAGGAATGGGTGTTGGGCCGACTGCCGCGAGCGTTGTGTGGTGAATACGTAGACCACTGCGGGCATGGCGCGGGCTGCCGCCTCTCGAAGACTGCTTGCAGGCGGCGGGGCCTGGCTCTGCAGAAGGCTGGCCTCCTGGGTCTGACCATCTGGCAAGGCGATGCGGTGATCCCCCTGCATTGCGCCCGACAATGACCCAAGACCCTCGAGCCATTGGGGCTTGAGGGTGCTGATGACAAAGATGCCTGCGAGCACCAGGGTGGTTGCCTGGGCAAAGAGGAGCCAGAGCCGATTGAGCATGGGGGGATTATGGCTGGAAGTCCGCCCCCTGGCTGGGCTAAAATAAGGGGTTTCCCGGAAAAGTTAATTTTTTGTTTCGGGCCCCACATGGCTGGGCCCGCGTTGAAGGAGCCGTATAAATGTCAGATCAGACCGCCGCCAAGCCGCCTCTGGGCCTGGCCTCCGAAATCACCTCGGGCAATTCATTTGACATGCCCAAGGGCACCGAGCCCTCCCGCCGCAACTGGATGATCGCCTGCGGCGCTGCCGGTGGTGTGGCCGCTGCCGCAACCGCCATCCCTTTCGTGGGTTCCATGACCCCCTCCGAGAAGGCCCGCTCTGCGGGTGCTCCGGTGGAGGTCGATATCGGTGACATCGCCCCTGGAGGCGTCAAGATTGTTGAGTGGCGTGGCAAGCCTGTCTGGATTGTTCGCCGCACGCCCGACATGTTGGCAAGCCTCAAGGGCACGGAATCCCAGTTGGCCGACCCCAAGTCCGACCGGCAGGATTACCCCGTGCCCGATTACGCCAAGAACGAGCATCGCTCCATCAAGCCCGAGTATCTCGTTGCTGTGGGCATCTGCACCCATTTGGGCTGCTCGCCGGTGGCCAAGTTTGAGGCAGGTGCTGCATCGGGCATATCGGCCGACTGGAAGACGGGCTTCTTCTGCCCCTGCCATGGTTCCACCTTCGATATCTCTGGTCGGGTCTTTGCCAACAAGCCCGCGCCCGACAACCTTGAAGTTCCTCGTCACATGTATCTCTCGGATTCTCGACTGATCATCGGGAAGGACGAGAAAGGCGAGGCATAGATAAGTTAGACCCCGGCCGATTGCCAGTCCGTGCAAGGCCGAAAAGATTTGGACTCTTAGACTCTCTTAAACCAAGACGTTCTTAAAGGATTATTGAAAATGGCAGCGGAAAAACAAGTGCAGGCCGATGGTTTGCTCGGCTGGGTCGATCGCCGGTTTCCATTGATTTCGCTCTACAAGACCCATCTCTCGGAGTATTACGCCCCGAAGAACTTCAACTTTTGGTACTTCTTCGGAAGTCTCTCAATGGTTGTGCTGGGCATTCAGATCATCACGGGAATCTTCCTCGTCATGCACTACACGCCCGATGCCTCCTTGAACGCTGCGGGCATTCCGGTGGCCTTCGCCAGCGTGGAGTACATCATGCGCGAGGTGCCGTTTGGTTGGCTGATTCGCTACATGCACTCCACTGGGGCCTCGGCCTTCTTTGTAGTCGTCTTCCTGCACATGTTCCGCGGTCTCATGTATGGCTCCTACCGCGAGCCCCGTGAACTCATCTGGATTTTTGGTTGCATGATCTTCCTCTGCCTCATGGCAGAAGCCTTCTTTGGTTACCTCCTCCCATGGGGCCAGATGTCGTACTGGGGTGCCCAGGTGATTGTGAATCTGTTTGCGGCCGTGCCCTTGATTGGACCTGACCTCGCCATCTGGATTCGTGGCGACTTCGTTGTGGGCGATGCCACCCTCAATCGCTTCTTCGCCTTCCATGTGATTGCCATCCCCTTGGTGCTTGTCGGCCTAGTGGCGGCCCACATCATTGCGCTGCACGAAGTGGGTTCGAACAACCCCGACGGTGTCGAGATCAAGGCCAAGAAAGACGCCAATGGCATCCCGCTCGATGGTATTCCTTTCCACCCCTATTACACCGTCCACGACATCCTGGGCTTCGCGGGATTTGCGATCTTGTTTGCCGCGGTCGTCTTCTTCGCCCCGGAGTTCGGTGGGTATTTTCTTGAGTACAACAATTTCATCCCGGCCGACCCACTGGTGACACCGCCCCACATTGCCCCGGTCTGGTACTTCACGCCCTTCTATTCCATGCTGCGTGCTGTCACTGATGTCTTCACCTGGGCGTTTGTGGCCGCTGCTCTGCTTGGCGCCTATGGTTTTTATCGCTACAAGCCCTTTGGTCAGATGGGTGCCTATGCCGGCATGGCTGCCATGCTCTTGCTCGCTGTCCTCTTCCGCCTGCTCGATGCAAAGTTCTGGGGCGTGGCGGTCATGGGCGGCGCAGTCATCATTCTTTTCTTCCTGCCCTGGCTCGATAAGTCTCCGGTCAAGTCCATTCGTTACCGCCCCAGCTGGCAGAAGTGGCTCTACGGCATCTTCGTGGTGAACATTTTTGTGCTGGGCTATCTGGGTGTAGTG
>DAIPXU010000138.1:0-3322 GCA_036783055.1 Burkholderiaceae bacterium
GGCGGCCTCGTGATCTTTCACGCTGGGAGCGAATCCGCCCTCATCGCCCACGGCGGTCGACATGCCTTGATCGGGTTTGAGTGACTTCAGGGCAGGAAAGACCTCGGCCCCGTATCGAAGCGCCTCGCGAAAACTTGGGGCACCCACCGGGATGATCATGAGCTCTTGAAGATCGAGATTGTTATTGGCGTGGGCCCCACCGTTGATAACGTTCATCATTGGCACTGGCAAGGCCATTGGGCCCGACCCACCAAAGTAACGATAGAGCGGCAGGCCTGTCTCCTCGGCCGCGGCCCGGGCGGTGGCCATCGACACCGCGAGAAGCGCATTGGCCCCCAGGCGTGATTTGTTGTCGGTGCCATCTAAATCAATGAGGGTCTGATCAATGTAGGCCTGCTCCGTGGCATCGAGCCCCATCAGGGCCTCGCCAATCTCGGTGTTGATGTGCTCAATGGCCTTGAGAACGCCCTTGCCCAGGTAGCGAGACTTGTCACCATCGCGCAGCTCAATGGCCTCGCGCGAGCCGGTGGATGCGCCACTCGGAACAATGGCCCGGCCCATCACGCCAGACTCCAGAAGGACATCGCACTCCACTGTGGGGTTGCCTCGGCTGTCGAGGACTTCACGGCCAATCAGGTCAACAATTGCACTCATCGCAGTACTCCTGTGGGGGACTCGCAAGGAGTCAGTTGAAATTTTCCTCGAGCAAAGGGAAGGACTTGACCATGCGATCGAGCTGCGCAAGTTGCTCGAGCAGAGCCTTCATGTGATGAAGGGGCACTGCATTGGGGCCGTCGGAGAGGGCCTTGGCAGGGTTGGGGTGGGTCTCCATGAAGAGTCCAGAGATGCCCGCACCAACGGCCGATCGAGCGAGAACCGGAACAAACTCGCGCTGCCCACCACTGCTGGTGCCCTGCCCGCCTGGCAGTTGAACCGAGTGGGTGGCATCGAAAACCACAGGGCAATTGGTCTCGCGCATGATGGCGAGGCTGCGCATATCGCTCACCAAGTTGTTGTACCCAAAACTCACACCACGCTCACAGGCCAAGAAACGATCGATCTCCTGGCCGGCCTCCGCAGCTGCCTCTCGGGCCTTGTCGATCACGTTTTTCATGTCATAAGGTGCGAGAAACTGGCCCTTCTTGATATTCACCGGCTTGCTGGTCTGGGCCACTGCACGAATAAAGTCGGTCTGTCGGCAGAGAAAGGCGGGGGTCTGAATCACATCGACTACCGCGCAGACGGGATCGAGTTCTTCAATCGCGTGGACGTCCGTGAGGATGGGCACCTTCACCTGGCGCTTGACCTCATCGAGGATGCGCAGGCCCTCGTCCATTCCCAGGCCTCGGAAAGACTTGCCTGAAGAACGATTGGCCTTGTCGTAGCTCGACTTGAAAATAAAGTGAATGCCCAGGGGTTCGCAGATTGACTTGAGTGTTCCAGCGACCTCGACCTGAAGGGCCTCGGACTCCACCACACAGGGCCCCGAAATCAAGAAGAGGGGCTGATGCATTCCTACCTCACGACCGCATAGCTTCATTTGCGAGACTCCTTTCGGGCAACGGCGGCCTCGATGTAAGACTTAAAGAGCGGGTGCCCATGGCGGGGTGTCGATGTAAATTCGGGGTGGAACTGAACGGCCACAAACCAGGGGTGGACCGATTCGGGCAGTTCAATCATCTCCACCAATGCCTCGTGCGGTGTCTCGGAACTCACCACCAGACCGGCCTGCACAATCTTTTCTTTGTAGCGATTATTGACCTCGTAGCGATGGCGATGGCGCTCGTAGACCTCGGGACCATAAATCTGCGCGGCCTTGGTGCCGGCTCGAATGGCGCAGCGCTGGGCTCCCAGGCGCATCGTGCCGCCCATATCAGATTCCTCCGAGCGGTTCTGTCGACTGCCATCGGCATCGACCCACTCGGTAATGAGCGCAATAACCGGATTGGGCGACTTGGGGTCGAACTCGGTGGAATTGGCCTTGGCCAGGCCCGCCACATTTCGGGCGAACTCCACCACCGCCAGTTGCATGCCCAGGCAGATGCCCAGATAAGGGATTCGCTGCTGCCGAGCAAACTCAATGGCGCGAATCTTTCCTTCGACTCCACGCCTGCCAAATCCACCGGGCACGAGCACTGCATCGAATTGCGAGAGGCCCTCGGGGCCATCGCGCTCGATGGTCTCGGAGTCGATGTAATCAATCTTTACCTTCGAGCGGGTATGGAGACCCGCATGAATCAGGGCCTCGCTCAGAGACTTGTACGACTCGGTGAGGTCGACATACTTTCCCACCATGGCCACGCGAATCTCCCTCTGTGGGTGCTCGAGCCGCTCGATGAGGTCGTCCCAGACAGCAATGTCCGGCTGCCTTGCATTCAACCCCAAGCAATCACAGATCTGATCATCCACCCCCTGCTCCATGAGCATTCGGGGAATTCGGTAGATGCTGTCGACATCGGCCACTGAAATGACCGCCTCGGCGGGCACATTCGAGAAGAGCGAGATCTTGTCGCGCTCGTCCTCGGGAATGGCACGGTCGGCGCGGCAGAAAAGCAGGTTGGGGCTAATGCCAATCTCACGAAGCTTCTGCACCGAGTGCTGGGTGGGCTTGGTCTTGAGTTCACCGGCCGATGGAATGTAAGGCACCAGTGTGAGGTGCACAAAGCAGCTGTTGTTGCGGCCCGCCTTCAAACCGAGCTGGCGAATGGCCTCCAAAAATGGCAGCGACTCGATGTCACCCACGGTGCCCCCGACTTCGACAATGGCGACATCCGGAGCATCGTCTTGATCGGTTCTCGCTCCGCGATGAATAAAGGCTTGAATCTCGTTGGTGATGTGGGGAATGACTTGAACCGTCTTGCCCAGGTACTCGCCGCGGCGCTCCTTGCGAAGGACCGAATCGTAGATTTGGCCGGTGGTGAAGTTGTTGTGCCGGCGGGTTCGTGAGTCGGTGAACCGCTCGTAATGGCCCAGATCCAGGTCAGTCTCGGCGCCGTCTTCAGTGACGAATACCTCGCCGTGCTGAAACGGGCTCATGGTGCCCGGGTCGACGTTCAGGTAGGGGTCCATCTTGATGATGGTGACGGTGAGTCCACGCGACTCGAGAAGTGCGCCCATTGAAGCGGCGGCGATGCCCTTGCCCAGCGAGGACACAACACCACCGGTTACAAATACAAACTTGGGCATCCGACTATCCGTGAGTGGAAAGTCAGATTATACCGATGCCGCCTAACGATCTGCCCGCAGAAGTTCGCAGCCGTGTTTGGCGTGCAGCTGCTCTGGCGTGACACCCGGCGCTCACTCAATAAAGGCAAGGCCATTG
>DAIPXU010000139.1:0-3312 GCA_036783055.1 Burkholderiaceae bacterium
CGAGCCAGAGATTGAGTGGCAGAACATGCACCGTGGATATGACGGTCTTCGAGAGCAGGACTTTACCCTTCGACACTTCGAGGCCCTGCAGGCCGCAGCAACCGGCTGGCCCATGGTGGACGCCTGCGTCACGATGTTGCGGGAGACAGGCTGGCTCAACTTCAGAATGCGGGCAATGCTGGTATCCGTTGCGTCTTATCCACTCTGGCTTCATTGGCGCCCGGTGGGTGAGTGGTTGGCGAGGCAATTCCTTGACTATGAGCCTGGTATTCACTGGAGTCAGATGCAGATGCAGGCTGGGACCACTGGAATCAACACCACCCGTGGCTACAACCCAATCAAACATGACCAAGTCCACGTCCCTCTCTGAGACTTCGTGCGGTTCTGGCTGCCCCATTTAAGAGGGGTCCCCAGCACATGGATCTTCGAGCCATGGCGTCTTCCCGCGGCGGCGGGTTTGGATATCAGCGGACGCGACCCTCGGCCCATTCCACAGCCTGTTGTTGATTTGGCTACAGCCACTAAGTTGGCCAAGCAACGCCTGTACGAGAGGCGAAACCGGCCCGATGTTCGTGCCGAGAGAGAGGCCATTGTTGAGCGGCATGCGTCTCGGCTCGGAAGACGCGACGAATTGCGAGAGTCCCGCGCTAAGACCGAGGCTCCACAACTCGCTCTCGATCTCTGATCCACTCGATTGGCAGGCACCCGCCCTGCAGGTTTATCGCCAGATCAATGCGCTTTGGTTAGACTCTAGGCAATGTCAAAAACAGACCGCGTCCTGAAGATGATTGCGCTTCTCAAGGAGTGCGGCAAACTCACTAAGAAGCAGCTGCTCGCGAAGTTTGAGGTGGCCGAGCCCACATTCAAGCGCGACATCAGCTTTCTGCGCGATGAGTACGGCGCCGAGATTCGCTACGACCCCACCGAGAAGGTCTACCGGCTGATTAGCGAAGGCACCGCAGGCTCCGCAAACGACCCAAAGGCCAAACACGAGGTGCCTGGCCTCTGGTTCAGTCAGGATGAGATTCTGGCCCTGCTCTCGCTCAGTCATCTGCTCGAAGGCCTGGGGACTCAGTCTGTCTTGGGCGGCGCACTCGACCCCATCCGAAAGCGCTTTGAGAAACTCGTTGATGCCAACGAGGACTTCAGTCAGATTGCTCGACGATTTCGTCTGCTTTCGATGGCGGCGCGTCGCATGCCGGCCGAGCACTTCACGAAGGTGGTCGATGCCACATTGAAGAGAAGGCGGCTGAAGATTGTCTACAAGGGGCGGTCTCGTGGCGACACGACAGAGCGTGTCATCTCGCCGCAGCGCGTGGTTCATTACCGAGACAACTGGTATGTGGACGCCTATTGCCACCTAAGAGAGCGCATCTCGACATTCTCGATCGATGCCATTGTTGAAGCGCGTATGAGCAAAGCCGCCGCGCTTGAAATTGATGATGCTGACCTTGATGAGATCTTGGCCAGTGGCTATGGCATTTTCTCTGGCAAGCCCACGGCCACCGCCGTTTTGCGCTTCTCGGAGACGATTAGTCGTTGGGTGTCGGCCGAGGTCTGGCATCCTCAGCAGAAGGGCGAGTGGGTGGGCAAGCGCTGGCAGGTTGGCTTTCCTTACTCGGACAGCCGCGAGCTTGTAATGGATGTGATGCGGTATGGGCCCGATGTAGAGGTGGTCTCGCCAAAGAGTTTGGCCGATGAGGTTCGCACCCGCCACCGCCAGGCGGCGAGTTTTTAATTTCTACTGCATCGTAGCGACCACATCTTCGCTCACTAGTTCGAGCTCGGCTGGTTTGAAATCGGGGTCGAAGCGCGTTCCTAGGATGTCGGTCCGGTAGAGGCTCTGACACGACTCAATGAACCTGCGAACACTAAAGAGCAGGTTGGGCATGTTTAGACCAAAGTTGTATTGCACGCAGTGCGATATGAAGAGGCCCAGGTCGCCGTCGTCCCAGCGGTGGGTGACGAACTTCGAGACTGTGAGGCGCTTGTTTAGGGATGCACAGAAGGCGTCTGCCGCGGTGTCGCTGAGTTGGTTATTGAGCATGTAGAGCCCGCGAATGCGAACCACGCCGGCCTCGGGCAGGATATCGACCCTTGTGCTGCAGCCTGTGCCGACAAAGTAGATGTCGTCGTCTTCGATTCGGGCCTCGAAGCCCGCCATAGAGATTTTCTCTAGCAGTAGATCAAGACTGACTTGGTCTCGCTGAATTTCGTGAACCATGGTGAGCTCCGTGGGAACGATCGCCTGAACGGGGGACTTGGGGAAGGGAAGAAGGTTATTTGGGGGCATGCCCTCATCATCCACACTGGGTGGATCAGGGAGTGATCCTGCTGGAGTTGGCTTGGGCGTGAGCACTGTTCAGCCCGAATGAGCACTGCCTACGACCGAATCGCCCCCGACATCAACTGCGAATAAACCGCCTCGGCCGAGGCGGCAGTGGTAACCCAGAAGGCGTAGCCCTCGTGCCGGGGAGGGCGTCCAAGATGTTTTGTTGGCTTGTCTGCCTGGCATTCCCAGAAGAAGGGTTGTTGGTCGAGCGCCAGTGCCAGTTCGCTGGCAAAACTTCCCTGTGTGCTCCAGTCGTAAGCCTCTCGCTTGGCGTACTTGGCGCCCTGGTGTTTCACGTATGCATGAGGCGTCTGGTGGGTGATGTCTTGCGAAGCCTGCACGATCCGGTAGAGGCAACCCATCTGCTTTGAATTCTCGAAGATCACGATCTGAACCATAATCAAACCCGCTCGCGCTCCCTGTGCGCCGGCCAGGTGTCCGCGGTGATGCCAACAAGTGCCTGTCGAATCGCCTCAAAGTGCGGGTCTGTGAGAACGTTGACTCGACCGTACTCCTCTTCAATCAGTTGGCTTAGCAGCGCGAGAGCTCTTGCATTGAGTTGCTTTTGCTCTGTCCCAATCACCTTGTTCATGTAGAGCAGAGCTGCCGCAAGGGTTAGAGAAATCTTGCTGACGTCTTCGACTGCGATGATGAGCCGCAGGCGCGATGGCAGGTCAACACCCCGGTGCCATTCGAACAAGGCCTGGTCTAGTTGGGTGACCTTCTCTAAGATTCTATTGAAGAGCGCCAGTTGATCGGCCGGGCTTCTCACCTTATCTGCAGATGAACTCTGGCTCTTCTCGGGTGTGTCGGCCTCCGCCTGCTTGCGAAGAAAATCGGGTACCTCGAAGGCCGAGTCGAGGGGCGTGATGTCGTCTCTTAGTGGGGCCATTCGCCACATGGCGGGCCCTTGTGCGCTTGAGTCGGCATTGTCTGGTGGCGAGAGGCGCGGGGCGGCTGTGGGCTGAGCGGGCTCGGCG
>DAIPXU010000140.1:0-3292 GCA_036783055.1 Burkholderiaceae bacterium
TCGGGAATGGTTGTGACGGCCCGAAACACTCCCAACCCGACTTCAGATTCCCGCTCTCAGGCCGATCCCTCTAAAGCTATGGGTATCTCGCCTCCTTCCCGACTATTCAGAATTGACCGCTCGCTGCTTCAGGGGCTGAGCCCTCGCGCCCTCTCGCATGAGCGGGAGGCCTATTTCGAGGATCGGCAACTCTCGGCGGCCGCGCGCCTTTTTTATCAGGTTTGGACCAGAGAGGGTTTTAAGACCGTTGTCTTCCGGAAGGGCCAGTGGATGGGGCATGCGGATGACATCCCTGCAGCGGCTTACGTGGTCACCAGTGGGGATGTCCTTGCCAAAGGGCCCTGGGGCTCCGGACAGTTGGGCCCAGGCGGGGTGATTGGCTTGGCCGAGGGCCTCTGTGACCAACCGCTTCAGGAGTCTTTTCAGGCCCTTGGCGTCGTCAATGCCAAGCTCATTCCCATCGATTCGGCCATTCGCGAACTCCAGAGAATCAAGCCGAGCCTGCGCGGAGCGTTTCGAATCACCATTTCAAAGATTCTGGGCGATGATGTTCCAGTGCCAGCATGGCTTGGAGCGGCACGATGAACATTTACCAACATGCGCAGTCGCGCGGCATGGGCCTCACCTTGGAGTCGGTCTTGCGCAAGGCCCAAGACCGCAGCCACTCGCTTCGCAAGCAGTCCTCGGAGGTGGCCGTCAGCCTGGAGCAGTTTATTCGGCTCATGGGGGCACCCGGCCCCGCGCTGGATGCCGCCTTACCGAAGCTTCGCAGTCAATCACCAGCTTTTTTGCCCGAGGCACTGGCTGAGACGGATCGGCCCATCTCGGTCATTGAGGCCTCTTCGCAAGACGCAGCAATCGAGACGCCTGCTCATTTTGATGTCGCGTGCATCGATCCATTGCCGGCAGGGTTCTCCAACGACTCGCCTCAAGAGGCTCTAGAGACAGCCGCTTTGACAGAGGCGAGACAAGCGGTGTTGCTGTTGCCTGAGGAGGAACTGCGCCGACTGATCGAGTCGGAATCTGGAATGGCCAAGCCGCTTATGCAGGCCTTGTTGCTCCAGTACTGCCAGAGCCAGACCGAAGCGCCAGCAAAACGAGAACCCCGATCGCCATAAGCCAAGCCGAGACCGTGAGGGCCTGTTGGCTCATGGCGTACTGCACACTCGAGTAGGTGAGATACCCACACGAGGCCACAAATAGCAGTGGTGTGATCGGATAGAGTGGAACCCGAAAAGCATCGCTGTGAGCGGGGGCCTTGCGCCGAAGGACAAAGAGGCTCACGCCGACCAAGCACAAGAAGCCCCAAAACACTGGCGCTGTGAACTCCACCATGGCAGTGAATCCGTCTTTCTGCATGGCACCGAATGCCACCAACGCAAGCGCAATACCAGACTGAAACAGCAGCGCTGCAACGGGCAGGCCCTTCGATGGATTCCAACGAGAGAGCAAGCGCAATGCCGGCCAGGTATTGCCAAGTGCATGCGTGGTGCGGGCGCCGACAATCATGGTGGCGTTGATGCTCGTTAGCGCGGCCAAGCCCACCGCGAGACTCAGAATGGCCACAGCCCATTGGGCATTGCCCGATCCGAAGGCCATGGTGAGTATGTCCGCGCCAGGGGCCTTGCTGTTGGCCAGGCCAGCCATGCCCAACCCCGCGACCAAGGCAAGGTTGACCAGAATATAGACCCCGCTGATCACAGTGAGACTAATCAAGAGCACCTTCACAATTGCGCGTGGGCCATCTCTGAGTTCGGCAGACAAGTAGGCCGACTCTCCCCAGCCGCCAAATGTTAGAAGCACAAAGACCATGGCAAGGCCCAGAAGACCCAGCGGAGGTGAGGTCGCAAAGAGAGCGGACGAGGCAGCCTGCGATGTGGCTGGATCAAGAGCAGCAGGCGAGCCCACCGAGAAGCCGGCAACAACAATCACAAGCAGGACGATCAATTCAACAACCAACATGCCTGTCTGTATCTGGGCAGAGGCTTTGAGCCCCACAAGGTTGGTTGCAGTCAGGAGCAAGATAACGGCCATGGCCCATACAGCGGAGGAATGCCAGGGCAGGTTGTAGATGGCACTGAGGTAGTCGCCAAGAACAAACCCAAGCAAGGCGATGGCCCCGGGGTTGATCACCACAGTCTTGGCCCAGGCGTATAAAAACGCCAAGGAGGGGCCATAGGCCCTCTCTAGAAAGTGATACTCCCCGCCCGTACTCGGGTGACTGCTCGAGAGCTCAGCCCAGCAAAGCGCGCCTGCGAACGAGAGAAGGGCACCAAGCAACCAGACTGCAATCAACCAGCCGAGGTCTTGTGTGATTCCCGCAACCATCGATGGCGTCTTGAAGATACCGGCACCGATAACGATGCCGATGACCACCGAGCAGGCGCCGAGTTTGGAGAGCGAGGACATGGCAGCGCCCGAGCGCAATACTGCCTATCTGCCTTAACGTGCTGCCTTGACCAGTTTCCCGGAGACATTTAAAGGGTCCGACATGGGCTGCATGCGTCCCGAGAGTTTTCCACCGGCAACCCGTCCCTCAAAGCTCAGTACCTGGCCGCTGGGGCGCTTGACGGAGAACCGCAGCTGGTCCCCACGCATGCGGCCCGTCTCGATCATTAACTTCTTGCCATCGAGCATCATCGAGCCGTTGACGATTTGAAAGCTCTGCGAGAGTTGCAGTTCAATGGGCTGGGAGAAACCAGCCACGTCGAGCGTCCAATTTCCTGCCACCGAGGCGGGAACAATCCACATATAGCCACTGGCCGATTCGGTCTCAATGCGCTGATCGGGCTCCCACTCGGCCATATCGAATGAGTGCGAGACCACGCGAGTGCCCGGCTTCATCTTGAGGATGGTTGGGCGAAGCCGATGGTTCAAGTCCGGCAGGAGGTAGAGCGTGAGCACAGAGGCCTTGGAGAAATCTTCCTTAAAGATATCGCCCCGAATGATGGTGACCTTGTTCTGAACGGCAGCACGTGCCACATTGCGCGTGGCCAAGGCGGCCATCTTCTCGTCGTATTCAATTCCCACGGCAGTCGCACCGAACTGCCGAGCCGCTGCAATCGCAATCTTTCCATCGCCTGCGCCCAGGTCATAGACCAGGTCCTTCGAAGTTACATTGGCGGCATTGAGCATGGCCGTTACCATCTGATCGGGCGTGGGCACCCAAATCACATCCTTACCAGCCTGGCCAACGCTTGGAGAGAACTGTGAGTCTCCGTACTCGGTCGCCTTGGCGGTAAGCGGGGAAAGAAGGAAAAGCGCCGAAAGGGCGCAGCGGCCGCGGTTACGA
>DAIPXU010000141.1:0-3291 GCA_036783055.1 Burkholderiaceae bacterium
CGACCTGCAGCTTCGATACCCCGTCTTATTCCGCCCAGAAATCGACAAGGCCAATCGATCCGAGTTGCTTGAAACGGCATGGGTGCTGGGTCTCATGCGCCAAGAATCGAGATTCCTGCAAGCAGTGCGGTCCCCTGTGGGTGCCGTGGGCCTCATGCAACTCATGCCTCAGACAGCCAAGAGTGTGGCCCGGGACATCGGTCTGAAGGGTTTTCAGTTGCGAGCCCTCGAGGAGCCACAGGTGAACATCTCCCTCGGTGTGCGCTACTTGCAGGACCTCGCCAATGACTTCAATGGCTCGGCCGTTCTTGCCACCGCCGCCTACAATGCCGGTCCGGGCCGCAGCCGGCTCTGGCGCTCGAACCTCAGTCGGAGCATACCGGGGGCGGCTTTCGCCGAATCCATACCCTTTACCGAGACCCGCACGTACGTCAAACAAGTTCTTGCCAATACGGTGGTTTATCAACAGATCCTGAGCCAAGACGCCACCCTCTCTCGGGCGGGCATGAAGGGAGAGGCCCAGCGCGTCAGGCTCAATGACTGGCTGGCCCAGGTGGGTCCAACGGGCTTGCCCCGATAAATTGCCGATAATGGTGGGATGACCCACAGCAATCAGACCATCGCCATCATTGGTGGGGCAGGTTTTGTCGGCAAGGCCCTCGCAGCCGAGCTCATCAGCCGCTCTGGCGGTGCCGGCGGCTCCGTTCGAACTCTGACCCGCTCTCGACCGTAGGCAAGGTCCAGCTTTAGTCTGCCCGGTGTCGAGATTCAAGAGGTCGACCCCACCGATGAGGCTGCCCTGAGTGAGGCCCTTACCGGTGCGCGGGCAGTGGTCAATCTGGTGGGTCTTCTCCATAGTCGACCCGGGCGGCCTTGGGGCCCTGACTTCGACGAAGCCCATGTGAAATTCCCCTCCCGCTTGTCTCGCGCAATGTCCCGAGTGGGTGTTCGTCGACTCGTTCATGTCAGTGCCTTGGGCGTTGCTCCACAAGCACCCTCCATGTATCTGCGCTCAAAATCGGCGGGAGAGAATGGGCTCAAGGCATCCCACGACATCGCCCTGACCATTCTTCGCCCCTCGGTGATTTTTGGCCCCGGTGATTCGTTCCTCAACCTCTTTGCAAGACTGCAACGCTGGCTGCCTGTTGTGCCCCTGGCCACCCCACACAGCCGCTTTCAACCCATCTACCTCGGTGATGCGGTCAAGGCCATTGCCAACTGCCTCTCCAATCCGAAGACCATCGGCCAGGCCTATGAACTCGCTGGACCGGATGTGTTGAGCCTCTACGAAATCGTTCACTGGGCGGGGGAGTACAGCGGTCATCCGCGGCCCATTCTGCCGTTGCCCGACAGCGTATCGTGGCTACAGGCACTGGTGATGGAGCAACTTCCGGGCCCGCCGATGATCTCGCGAGACAACCTGGCTTCTTCGAGCGTGCCCAGCGTGGCCTCTGGACCGCTCTCGCCTGAGCTGGGCATCGGGATGCCCCACAGCCTTCACGCGATTGCGCCGATCATGCTCCAGGACCACTCATCCCGCACTCGCTTGCTCAAGCGTCGCACGCGTCGAATCACGAGCGATTGAGCCATCGATCTCCATTGCGAGTCGATCGGCTCAAATCACTCGCACCCCAAAGAAACACCCCAGCATCGGCGGCCCTGCCTGTCCACGTCCGATTGTTTTGCGTGGGCGGTGCCGTTCGAGACGCACTCCTCGATAGGTCATGCAGTGACCTGGATTTTCTCGTCGTCGGTGCCACGCCAGAGACCATGGCCCATGCCGGCTATCGACCCGTGGGCAGAGATTTCACGGTATTACTTCATCCCCAAACACACCAGGAATTTGCCCTCGCACGAACCGAGCGCAAGTCGGGGCGCGGCTACCACGGCTTTGTCTTCCAAGCCGATGCATCGGTTCGACTCGAAGATGACCTTGCACGCCGAGACCTCACCATCAATGCAATGGCTGTCGACGAAGAGGGGAACCTCCACGACCCTTTTAATGGATCAAAAGACCTTCTAGAGGGACGTTTGCGACATGTTGGGGCGGCTTTCTCAGAGGACCCCGTTCGGGTCCTTCGTCTGGCTCGCTTTCTCGCCCGATGGCCCGACATGTCCATCGACCCCACTACGCTGGAACTCTGTCGAGAAATGCAAGCCAGCGCTGAGCTTGAGAGTCTCGTGGCCGAGCGCGTCTGGCAGGAACTACAACAGGGGCTGAGCGAGCCCTCGCCCGAGGCGATGGTGCGGTTCCTCGATTCGATTCATGCATGGGAGGGGATTACCGGGGCCTCCACACCGAGTCCCAGCGCCCTCGCGCTTCTTCGGCAACTCACCCAAGATGGGCAGGGCCCCGCACTTCGAGCAGGCTTGCTCTGGGGGCTGCACGCCCCCCAGAAGCTCCTTCATGTGGTTCCGAAGGCCATCGCCGAATGGCGGGTGCTGGTCGAAGAAGGCTTACACAGCCAGGGCCTTCGAGCGTCGCTCTCGAATCAAGACAGTGCGTCAGGCATGGCGCAAAACGCTCTCGTTGAAGCAACCGTCGACTGGGCAAAGGCCTGCGATCTATTCCGACGGTCCGACCGCTTGGGTGGGTTAATGACCCTCTTTGAGTGCCTCTATCCGGGGCAAATGAAGGTCTTCAAACGGCTGGCTGCTCTCTTGCCTGCCCTCATCTCGCTGCCAGTGGGGGATATTGCGCAGTTGGCCGCGCAAAGGAAGGAATCCGTCGAGCAGGCCGTTCGAGCCCACCGCATCAAGTGGCTTCTTCAAGCCCTCGAGAGGCAGTAAGACCAAGACACCGCTGGCCCATGTCCGCATCAGAGAGCAGGGTCTGGAGTTGGCCAAGCATTCGCATGGACTCTGGCTGAACTTGCATCGATGGGTCTCCCCCCGCTCGTGTCTCTTGCCCGAATAGCCGCTGTTGCGCCTCCTCGATGAGGCCCTGATCAATTAGCCAAGCCGCCTGGGTCTGAAGGCACAAATTGAGCCCGCCGTCGGAGAGAACATCGGCGAGTTCGGAGAAATCAACGTGCGCGGTGAGATCCATATCGCCTGCGTGGGCAAGCCAGGTGGGCCAGTCGTCAATTCGTTGGTGGCGATGGTGTGCGGTTAAGGTGCCCCGGTGACGGTCTGGGTGATCCAACTCCACTCGCTCATAGCCGTAATCGGCAATGACCAACTCACCCCAGGCCAGGCCATCGGCGAGGCTTCGCGCCCAAGGCGCAAGCCAAGGTGACCAATCACCGCGGTGGCCCGCCATCCAGAGGCCCCACTGGCCAAAATCGGCGT
>DAIPXU010000142.1:0-3242 GCA_036783055.1 Burkholderiaceae bacterium
TCCGCGCCATGATGCCTTGGATTCGTGCGAACCGAATGGTGGATCAGACCCGCAACTAAGCTGGATCAGACCCCTGAAGGACATGACTGCCATGCATGCGCCCCCGTCGCCCTCTAGGCCCGATGTAGACCGCTATCCCCATCCCATCCTCGCCAGAGAGGGATGGTTCTATTCCTTTCTGGCCCTGGTCTTAGCGGTTGGGACAACCCTCTGGCTGGGTGGTCTCGTATCCGTGCTTTTTTGGCTGCTCGCCATTTTTGTTTTGCAGTTTTTTCGGGATCCTCCTCGGCAGGGCCCCTTGAACCCCCAGGCCATTGCCAGCCCAGCCGACGGTCGAATTGTCTTCGTTGGCACAGCGCCGGATCCTCTTTCTGGGGAACCCAGCCTGAAGATCAGTGTCTTTATGAATGTGTTCAATGTGCACTCCAATCGCTCCCCGGTTGCTGGTCGGGTACTTCAGGTCATGTATTACCCCGGACAGTTTTTCAACGCAGCCATTGACAAGGCATCTATTGAGAATGAGAGAAACGCCGTTGTTCTGGAGGACGACCGCGGACGACGAACCACTGTGGTTCAGATCGCGGGTCTCGTGGCCCGGCGTATTCTCTGTTACGTTCAGGCGGGTGACGCGCTGCGGCGGGGTTCTCGCTACGGATTCATTCGATTTGGCTCGCGAGTCGCTGTCCACCTGCCCCTTGGAAGCAAACCCAACGTGGCCATTGGTGAAAAGGTCAGTGCGCATAGCACGGCCTTGGCATTCTGGCCCGATGACGCAGGCGGCAGATAAGGTCCTACACTAGGCAAATGCCAGTCACCTCGACGCCACGTCGTCGCAACACCATCTACCTGCTGCCGAATCTTTTTACGACGGCCTGCTTGTTCAGTGGGTTCTACGCCATTGTCATGGCCATGAACAACCAGTTCACCCAGGCGGCGGTGGCCATCTTTGTGGCCATGGTCCTCGACAGCCTCGATGGCCGAGTTGCCCGTCTAACGAACACCACGTCCGATTTCGGGGCCAACTACGACAGTCTTGCCGATATGGTGTCCTTCGGCGTTGCGCCGGCCTTGGTGGCCTATGTATGGGCGCTTCAAGGCATGGGCAAGCTCGGGTGGCTGGCCGCATTCATTTACGTGGCGGGTGCGGCACTGCGACTCGCCCGTTTCAATACCAACATCCAGGTCGTCGACAAGCGTTTCTTCCAGGGGCTTCCAAGCCCTGCAGCGGCCGCGGTGGTTGCAGGCCTGATATGGCTCATGACAGATCTCAGGGAGACCCGGCTCATTGATTACACTGGTAATGACGGGCGTTGGCTGGTCTGGGGGGTGACGGGCTACGCCGGGGGGACCATGGTCAGCAGCGTTCCCTTCTACAGCTTCAAGGACATTAATCTGCGTCGCAGTGTCCCGTTCATATTAATTGCCATCGGCGCGCTGGTGCTCGTTCTGATCTCACAAGATCCGCCGTCCATGCTCTTTCTTATTGTTGCGGCCTATGCGATTTCTGGCTACGTGTTGTTTTTTTGGCAAAGGGCCAAAGGCAAATCGGTGGCCCTGTTTGTCGAATCGGACAAGAAAGAGCTATAGTCTCCACCTATGAAGATTCGTTGCCTCGCGCACTTCTCTCTTCTACCCCTCCTTGGTCGACTGCGCCCCGGGCGCTACTGATCGACCACCTGCCGGCCCTCCGCTCCGGTCAAAGTCCAGCGGAAATACAATCTCAGATAAATCAACGCATAGGAGGCTTCCCATGGCCGACCGATTAATTGTTTTCGACACGACGCTTCGTGATGGCGAACAGAGCCCCGGAGCGTCCATGACCAAAGATGAGAAGGTTCGCATCGCTCGCCAACTCGAACGCCTTCGGGTGGACGTTATCGAGGCCGGCTTCGCTGCGGCAAGTCCAGGGGACTTTGAGGCCGTTCGGGCGGTGGCGGAGTCGATCAAGGAGAGCACGGTTTGCTCCCTGGCCCGCGCCACAGAGCAGGACATTCGTCGGGCAGGGGAGGCCGTTGCTCCGGCCAATCGAAAGCGCATTCACACGTTTATCGCGACCAGTCCCATTCACATGGAGAAGAAGTTGCGCATGAACCCCGACCAGGTTGTCGAGGCTGCGATCGCGGCCGTGAAGATGGCCCTGGCCTACACCGATGACGTCGAGTTCTCGGCCGAGGATGCTGTTCGCTCCGACATTGATTTCCTGGTTCGTGTTTTTGGCGAGGTGATTCGATCGGGTGCCAAAACCGTCAACGTGCCCGACACGGTTGGTTACAGTGTCCCTGGGCAGTGGGGCGAGAGGATGCGGCAGCTCATCGAACGCACCCCAGGCGCCGATCGAGTCGTATGGTCCACCCATTGTCATAACGACCTGGGCATGGCCGTGGCCAACTCCCTCTCTGCGGTGCTTGCCGGGGCCCGCCAGGTGGAATGTACGATCAATGGCTTGGGTGAGCGTGCCGGCAATGCCAGCCTCGAAGAGATCGTTATGGCGGTGAAGACTCGAAGGGATGTCTTCGGATGTGATTCCAACATCGATGCCGCCCAGATTGTGCCTGCCTCCCGGCTGGTGTCACAGATCACGGGTTACCCTGTGCAGCCGAACAAGGCCATCGTGGGCGCGAACGCGTTCGCTCACGAGTCTGGCATTCATCAAGACGGGGTACTCAAGCACCGCGAGACCTACGAAATCATGCGCGCTGAGGATGTGGGCTGGACAGCCAATCGAATCGTACTGGGCAAGCTCTCGGGACGAAACGCCTTCCGGCAGCGTCTTCAGGCCATCGGCATTGAATTGGAGTCCGAGCAGGCCCTCAATGATGCGTTTGCACGATTCAAGGCACTGGCAGACAAAAAGACCGAGATTTTTGACGAGGACCTCCAGGCACTGGTCTCTGGGGAGCCCGAGGCCGAGATGGATCGCTTCAGACTTGTCGACCTCGCCCAGTCCTCGGAGATGGGAGAAAAGCCTGTTGCCAAGGTGGTTTTCTCTGTCCAGGGTCGAGAGGTCACCTCCGAGGCACAGGGCAATGGCCCAGTGGACGCAACCGTTCGGGCAATTGAGCAGGAGGTCAAGAGTGGTGCCGAGTTACTGCTCTTCTCAGTCAATGCAATTACCACCGGAACAGAGTCGCAGGGGGAAGTGACCATGAGACTCTCGAAGGAGGGGCGTGTGGTCAATGGCGTGGGGGCCGACCCCGACATTGTGGTGGCGTCCGCCAAGGCATATCTGAACGCCTTGAACC
>DAIPXU010000143.1:0-3217 GCA_036783055.1 Burkholderiaceae bacterium
TACATGGTAAGTTCGGAAGAACCAAAAATACTGAATTAATCACCCTGAGTGCCTGACAACAAATCGGAAGCCAAACCAGAGGCCAAGCGCGAGAATCTCAAATCCGATTCACCCAAGGCAGTGCCGAACCATTATGTACAGGTGGGTGCCTACAACACCCGCTCTTCCGCAGAGACCACGCGCCGTAAACTCGAGGCATCGGGCCACAAGGTTTCGGTCTCCACCGTTTCCACCGCCGATGGTGTTCGTTACCGCGTTCGTGTGGGGCCCTTCGATGCCGCCGAGGCCGATTCGGTTCGAGCCCGCGCGAAGTTGCAGGGCTACGATGCCATTTTGATTCGACCCGAGTCGAGGGGATCGAGATAATGGGAGTCTGCCCATGAGCGATGGCAATTGGATTGATATTGTCTGCGCAGTCATCATGCTGGCCTCCATCCTCTTGTCGATCCTTCGCGGGCTCATTCAAGAAGTGGCCTCGTTGGCGGTCTGGATCCTGGCCCTGGTGGCCGCAAGCCGCCTGGCCGAGTTCGCGGCCGACCCATTCCGTGGCAGTCTGCCCGAGGCGGTTGCCCTCACACTGGGCTTTCTAACGGTACTCATCCTGACCCTATTGGTGGGTCGATTGGTGACGGCCGCGATCAAGGGATTGGTTCATGCGGTCGGTGGCAATGTGATTGATCGCATCTTGGGAGTCTCCTTCGGACTCGCGCGCGGGATGGTCATCATCACAGTGCTCGCAGTGATGGCGGCCATGACGCCTCTTGTGACACAGCCCACTTGGAAGGAGGCCAGACTGAGGCCGGCCCTGGAGTTCTCGATTCAGGTGGCTGCGCCATGGCTGCCTGCTTTTATTGCCTCTCGTGTTTCACTTGAGACCCCCGCATCTCCGCCCATTGAAATTCTTGGAAGGCCCTAGGCTATGTGCGCTGTCGTTGGAATTGTTGCCACCTCACCGGTCAATCAATCGCTCTACGACTCGCTATTGCTGATGCAGCACCGGGGCCAGGATGCCGCCGGTATTGCCACGGCCCAAGGCAAGCGTGTGCATCTGGCAAGGGGAATGGGGCTGGTTCGAGATGTCTTTCGCACACGCGACATGCGCAATCTCTTGGGCGAGATGGGTGTGGGCCATGTGCGTTATCCCACCGCCGGCAGTGCCATGAGCTCTGAGGAGAGTCAGCCCTTTTATGTGAATGCGCCCTTTGGAATTGTCTTGGGCCACAACGGCAATCTCACCAATGCCCCCGAGTTGCAAGAAGATATGTACCAGCGCGATCGGCGGCACATCAATACCGAGTCCGATTCCGAGGTCCTATTGAATGTCTTTGCGCATGAGTTGCAGCAGGCCGTGCATGGCTTGAACCTCGACCCAGATGCCGTATTTGCGGCCGTCTCTGTTTTACAGCGGCGCACTCGTGGGGCTTACGCTTGCGTGGCGATGATTCCCGGCTTTGGAGTGATTGGATTTCGCGACCCCTATGGCATTCGCCCGCTCGTTCTTGGCGAGCGCGATTCTGACAAGGGCATGGAGTACATGCTTGCATCGGAGTCGGTGGCCCTAGAGGCCTTGGGATTTCAGTTGGTTCGCGATGTGAACCCCGGTGAGTGCGTGGTGATTACCGAAGAACGGGAGCTCTTTTCAAAGGCCTGTGCGCCCACCTCGAGTTTGAACCCTTGTGTCTTTGAGTTCGTTTATTTCGCTCGGCCCGACTCCCAGATTGATGGGGTCTCGGTCTACGATGCCCGACTGCGAATGGGCGAGACCCTTGCCGAGAAGGTGGCCCGTGCCTTCCCCAAGGGTGACATTGATGTGGTCATGCCCATTCCCGACTCAAGCCGGCCGGCGGCCATGCAGCTGGCCATGCGCTTGAATGTGCCTTATCGCGAGGGCTTTATTAAGAATCGTTATGTGGGTCGCACCTTCATCATGCCCGGCCAAGAGGTGCGCAAGAAGTCGGTGCGACAGAAGCTCAATGCCATGGCCTCCGAGTTCAAGGACAAGCGGGTATTGATTGTGGATGACTCCATTGTTCGCGGGACGACCAGCCGCGAGATCGTGAGCATGGCACGTGAGTCGGGCGCCAAGAGCGTGATCTTCGCCTCGGCCGCACCCCCTGTGCGTTTTCCGAATGTCTATGGCATTGATATGCCTACCCGCAAGGAGCTCATTGCCCATGGCCGCAGCGATGAGGAGATCTGCAAGGCCATTGGGGCGGATCACCTGATCTACCAAGACATTGAAGAGATGAAGGCCGACGTGAGAGGATTCAACCCATTGATCGGTGGGCTCGAGGCCTCTTGTTTCGATGGCAACTACATCACGGGCGATGTCACCCCGGCCCTGCTCGATCGACTCGAGTCCTCTCGGACTGCATAGCGGTGTTAGGGATACATAAGAGGGCTTTAAAGTTGGTTCAGGAAGGTTCAGGAAGGTTCAGGAAGATTTGGTAAGGCTTAGGAAGGCACAAGAATGAGCAAGAAACCCACCAAGCAGTTTGCGACCCGCGCCGTGAGAGATGGCACGCATCGCTCCGCCTTTGGTGAGCATTCCGAGGCCATGTTCCTGACTTCGAGCTTTGTTTTTGACGATGCGGAGCAGGCGGCGCGACGCTTCCAGAATCAGGAGGAGGGGCCGGTCTACTCCCGGTTTACCAATCCCTCGGTGCAGATGTTCGAGGAGCGCTTGGCCTCCCTTGAAGGGGCCGAGGATTGCGTGGCCACGGCCACCGGCATGTCGGCCATTCTCGCAGTCTGCCTGGGCCTGCTCAAGTCGGGCGATGAGATCGTCACCACCGGCAGCCTCTTTGGCGCCACCATTCAACTCTTCGATAACTTCATTGCGAAGTTTGGTGTCAAGGTGCGCTATGTCTCGCTCACCGATCCCGGGGAGTGGCAGGCCGCCATCGGCCCCAATACCCGGCTCTTTTATCTGGAGACACCATCGAACCCGCTCACAGAGATTGCCGACCTGCAGGCCATCGGTGAGATTGCCCGCAAGGCCGGTGTAATCACCGTGGTCGACAACTGCTTCTGTACGCCCGCCCTGCAACAACCGCTCGATTACCCCATCGATCTGGTCTTGCATTCGGCCACCAAGTACATCGATGGCCAGGGCAGGGTGCTGGGGGGAGCAGTGGCCGGGCCCAAGTCATTGGTCAAAGAGGTGCGGCAGGTGGTTCGCGCTTGCGGTCCGTCGATGTCGCCATTCAATGCATGG
>DAIPXU010000144.1:0-3215 GCA_036783055.1 Burkholderiaceae bacterium
GAAGAGTTCTTGTAGTTGCGCAAGAACACGGGCTTTGACCGTCGCAGAACCCATGACTTGAACACTGCGAACTGGATTCCCGATTTGTTTATGAAGCGGGTTATGGAAAACGGGGAGTGGACCCTCTTCTCGCCAGCCGATGTGCCCGATTTGCATGAGAAATTCGGTCGGGCCTTCGAGGAGGCCTATCTGGCCTACGAGGGCAAAGCCCAGCGTGGGGAGTTGCGGTTGTTTAAGAAAATCGCCGCAAGCAGCCTATGGCGCAAGATGTTGACAATGTTGTTCGAGACGGGGCACCCCTGGATTACCTTCAAGGACCCTTGCAATGTTCGCAGTCCCCAGCAACACGTCGGCGTGGTCCACAGTTCGAATTTGTGTACCGAGATCACCCTCAATACCAATGACTCGGAGATTGCCGTCTGCAACTTGGGGTCGGTCAACCTCGTTCATCACCTCAAGGCGGTAGCCGGTGGCCTGGTGCTCGACCATGAGAAGCTCAAGAAGACCATCTCGGTGGCCATGCGCATGCTCGACAATGTCATCGACATCAACTACTACGCGGTGGCCAAGGCTCGCAACGCCAATATCCGCCACCGCCCGGTGGGTCTTGGGATCATGGGCTTTCAAGAGGCACTGCATGCCATGCGGATTCCCTACGCCTCGGATCGGGCCGTCGAGTTTGCCGACGCCTCCATGGAGGCCGTCTGCTACGAGGCCTATTGGGCCTCGACCGAATTGGCAAAGGAGCGGGGTGCTTACTCAAGCTTCAAGGGGTCGCTGTGGGATCGGGGCATTCTGCCGCTCGACACCCTGGACTTGTTGGTCCAGGAACGGGGTGGCTACGTTGAAATCGATCGCACGGCCCGCCTGGATTGGGATGCACTCCGGCAGCGGATTCGTGAGTTTGGCATGCGCAACTCAAACTGTGTGGCCATCGCGCCCACAGCCACCATCTCGAACATTGTTGGAATTTCGGCCTCGATTGAGCCCACCTATCAGAACCTCTACGTCAAATCGAACCTCTCGGGCGAGTTCACCGTGGTCAACGAGACCATGGTTCGCGACCTCAAAGAGATCGGACTCTGGGATGAGGTCATGGTTGCGGATCTCAAATACTTCGACGGCAGCCTGTCGAAGATCGACCGGGTGCCCGCCGAGCTCAGAGAGCTCTATGCCACTGCCTTCGAGGTCGATACCTTCTGGATGGTGGAGTGTGCGGCTCGGCGCCAGAAATGGATAGATCAGGCCCAGTCTCTCAACATCTACATGGCGGGCGCCTCAGGCAAGCGGCTTGATGAGACCTACAAGCTGGCGTGGCTGCGTGGCCTCAAGACCACCTACTACCTGCGCACCATTGGCGCCACCCATGCCGAGAAATCCACCCTTAACACCGGGCAACTCAACGCGGTTCCCGTATCCGGTGGTGTTGCAGGGGGCGTCTCTGCCTCTGGGGCCATCGCCGCCTGGTCGAGCACGACCGATCCAATCATCGCAAGCAATGCAGTTCCTGCATCGGACATGAAGTTTTGTTCGATCGACAATCCGGATTGCGAGGCTTGTCAGTAATTCGTTGTTCGATTTGTTGTTTTCGAACGAATTTTTTCACCGGACGAGAGAAAACGATTGCAAGCTTCTCTCTCTTCCATCATGATTCGGTCTGTGTTCATTGACCGAATCTCACTGACCTAATTAAGAAAGTGAGATCGATATGCTGAACTGGGAAGACACCTCGTCCACCAATACTTCGCCTAAGGCACCGCCACCATCGACAACCCCGTTGTCGATGCAGCACCAGCCCCCCAATTCCTTGGGGGTGAATCGTCCGTCCCCGGGCATTCTTGCCACCCAATCATTCGAAGACGCGTCTGAACGCCGGGTTCGAGTCGAAGACAAGCGCGTCATCAACGGCGGGACCGATGTCAACCAACTGGTGCCTTTCAAATACAAGTGGGCCTGGGAAAAGTACCTTGCGGGCTGCGCCAATCACTGGATGCCGCAGGAAATCAATATGTCCCGGGACATTGCCCTCTGGAAAGACCCCAATGGCCTGACCGACGACGAGCGTCGCCTGATTAAGCGCAACCTCGGATTCTTCGTCACCGCGGACAGCCTGGCGGCCAATAACATCGTTCTGGGCACCTACCGGCACATCACGGCACCGGAGTGCCGTCAGTTCTTGCTCCGCCAGGCCTTCGAAGAGGCTATTCACACCCATGCTTATCAGTACATCGTGGAATCCCTCGGTCTCAACGAGGGCGAGATCTTTAATGCCTACCACGAGGTGGATTCCATTCGGGACAAGGACGAGTTCCTCATCCCCTTCATCGACACCCTGACTGACCCCGCCTTCAAGACGGGCACGCCGGAGACCGATCAGCAGCTGCTGAAGTCTCTGAATGTCTTTGCCTGCATCATGGAAGGCCTCTTTTTCTATGTTGGCTTCGTTCAGATTCTCGCGCTGGGACGTCAGAACAAGATGACCGGGGCGGCCGAACAGTATCAATACATCCTGCGGGATGAGTCCATGCATTGCAATTTCGGCATCGACCTCATCAACACCATTAAGTTGGAGAACCCCCATCTCTGGACCCCTGAATTCCGGGCCGAGCTCAGGGAGCTGTTCGTCAAAGGGGTGGAGCTCGAGTATCGCTATGCGGAAGACACAATGCCTCGGGGTGTTTTGGGGCTCAACGCTTCCATGTTTAAGAGCTACCTGCGCTATATCGCCAATCGGCGCTGCCAGCAGATTGGCCTTGATCCTATTTTTGGCAATGAAGAGAACCCATTTCCGTGGATGGCGGAAATGGTGGATCTCAAGAAGGAAAGAAACTTTTTTGAAACCCGTGTGATTGAGTATCAGACGGGGGGCGCCCTCAGTTGGGAGTAGGCATTTCACTCCATGGGGCCACCACAGGATTCATTGGCGTTGGCATTTTTAAGAGTTGCTCTAACCGCTTGCGCAAATGAATGGTTCGAGCCATGTTGGCTCGAATCTCCCATGTAAACCGCCGGCTATGTCGGCTTGAAGGAGAATGAAATGGCTGCAAAGAAGAAAGCAAAGAAGTCAAAAGCTGCAAAACCCGAGGCGAAAAAGGTAGCCGCCAAGCCTGCTGCCAAGAAGGCGGCCAAGAAGCCTGCTGCCAAGAAAGCCGCTAAGAAGCCAGCTGCAATGAGGGCTGCAAAAAAGGCTGACAAGAAGCATGCTGCTAAGAAGG
>DAIPXU010000145.1:0-3205 GCA_036783055.1 Burkholderiaceae bacterium
CAAGCCCCGCATCCGGCTTGAACCACTTATTCACGGTGGTGGGCACGAACGCGGTATGCGATCAGGAACCCTTCCCACTCACCAGATTGTGGGAATGGGTGCGGCTTTCGATCTTGCCAAACGCGAGATGGCCAACGAGAACGAGCGCATTCGGATGCTCCGTGATCGCCTCTGGAAAGGCCTCTCTCAGATCGAGGCGGTCTACCTCAATGGCGATTTCGATCGGCGCGTGCCACATAACCTCAACGTGAGTTTTAACTATGTCGAGGGCGAGTCTCTTCTGATGGCCATTAAAGATATTGCGGTCTCCTCGGGTTCCGCTTGCACCAGCGCAAGCCTTGAGCCCTCTTATGTGCTTCGTGCGCTTGGACGCAGCGATGAACTGGCCCACTCCTCGATTCGATTCTCGATCGGCCGCTACACCACCGAGGCGGATGTTGATTTTGCTGTCAACCTCCTGAAGGACAAGGTCGCGAAGCTGCGAGAGATGTCACCTCTTTGGGAGATGGTGCAGGAGGGAGTCGACCTCAACACCATTCAGTGGGCTGCGCATTGATTCGATTCATTGGGACTTTTTTCGGAGACTGATATGGCATATAGCGAAAAAGTAATTGACCATTACGAGAACCCAAGAAATGTGGGTTCCATGGACAAGGACGATCCCAACGTGGGCACCGGCATGGTCGGCGCGCCCGCATGCGGCGATGTCATGAAGCTTCAGATCAAGGTCAATGAGAGCGGCGTTATTGAAGACGCGCGTTTCAAGACCTACGGCTGCGGCTCGGCCATTGCATCCTCTTCTCTGGTGACCGAGTGGGTAAAGGGCAAGACGCTTGATCAGGCGATGGAGTTGAAGAATACACAGATTGCCTCGGAGTTGGCCTTGCCCCCTGTGAAGATCCATTGCTCCATTCTGGCCGAAGACGCCATCAAGGCTGCAATAGAGGATTACAAGAAAAAGCATGGCCATCTCGCTAACTGAACGGGCAGCCGACCATGTCAGTCGCTTCATTGAGAAGCGGGGCAAGGGTGTGGGCATTCGACTCGGTGTTCGCACCACCGGCTGCTCGGGCTTGGCCTATAAGTTGGAGTTTGTTGACCAGGCCATCGGTGAGGATCTTCGTTTCGACAGCCATGGGGTTGCTATTTTTGTTGACCCCAAGAGCCTCCCCTATATCGACGGGACGGAGCTCGACTACACCCGCGAGGGGCTCAACGATGGCTTTAAGTTTCAAAACCCGAACGTGAAGAGTGAATGTGGCTGTGGCGAGTCCTTCCAGGTCTGAGGCGAGCGCTCCTCAGTCTCGTTTCACCCAAGATTTTTTCAGCCTCCTCGGATTGCCCGTCTCCTTTGACTTGGAGCCAGCTCGATTGGACGCTGCGCGTCAACAACTGCAGGCGGTCGTTCATCCGGATCGTTTTGCCTCTTCCACCGAGAGCCAGAAGCGCGTCGCCCTGCAGTGGTCGACCCGGCTCAACGAGGCCTTCAATACCCTTAAAGACCCAGTCTCCCGAGCGGCTTACCTGCTCGAGCTCAAGGGACAGCCGCCTGCCGCCGAGGGGCGCTCGAGCCTTCCTTTGGAATTTCTAGAGGAGCAGATGGCGCTCCGGGAGTCTCTGGAGGAGGTGCAAGCATTGAGCGATTCGGGTTCGCGGGAAGCAGCACTCGCAGCGCTTCGGGCCTCTGCTGATCGTGCCTTGGACGCCGCCATGGGGGACCTGGCCCGTCTACTGGATGACGAGTCCGATTGGGCACAAGCATCGAACGTCCTTCAGATGGTGATGTTTCTCGACAAGTTTCGCCAGGAGATTGGTTAGATGGCCCTGTTGCAGATCGCAGAGCCTGGTCAGGCCACGGTGCCCCACCAGCGACGCCTTGCGGTCGGGATCGATCTCGGCACCACTCACTCGCTTGTCGCTGCGGTCCGATCGGGCTCAGCCGAGGTTCTCTCCAACCAGGAGGGCGAGCGCTTGATTCCCTCTGCCGTTCGCTACGCAGAGCACGGCGTCTCGGCAGTGGGGCGACTTGCCTTTGAGGCAGCCGCCGAAGACCCGCACAACACCCTCGTGTCCCTCAAACGTCTCATGGGCAGGGGGCATTCCGATGCCCTTCGTCTACAACTGCCCTATGACATTGTGGAGCCCGACGACACTGCCGGTGGGATGGTGCGATTGCGGACAGCCGCCGGTGAGGTGACTCCCGTGGCGTTTTCCTCTGAGATTCTCAAGCGCCTTCGGAAGACGGCCGAGGAGCGACTGGGCGATGAGCTTGTGGGTGCAGTGATCACGGTCCCCGCATATTTTGACGATGCCCAACGGCAGGCCACCAAGGATGCAGCCCAGCTGGCCGGGCTCCATGTGCTTCGCTTGATCAATGAGCCCACTGCGGCTGCACTGGCCTATGGGTTGGAGAC
This sequence comes from Burkholderiaceae bacterium, assembly GCA_036783055.1. Taxonomy (GTDB): domain Bacteria; phylum Pseudomonadota; class Gammaproteobacteria; order Burkholderiales; family Burkholderiaceae_A; genus Hahnella. The sequence goes on from DAIPXU010000145.1 coordinate 2,415, forward strand.
CGGCGCCGAAGGCCTCTATGCCGTTTACGACTTGGGCGGTGGGACGTTCGATATCTCGATTCTGCGATTACGAAAGGGAGTCTTTGAGGTCGTGGCCACCGCGGGTGATCCAGAGTTGGGTGGCGATGATTTCGATGAACGACTCGCATTGCACTGGCTCGAGGGCTGGGGCATGGCTCGCGCCAGCCTCTCTGCGGCCGAGTGGCGCTCTCTTCTTCGCCTGGCTCGACGGGTCAAGGAGATGCTCTCAAGCCTCTCCTCGGATACCGAGCGGGGCTCAGAGGCCTGGCCGCGAGAGAGTGGCAACCGTCCCCTGGCAATGATCAGTCGCAAGGAGTTCGATGTGCTCACCGCAGACCTCGTGGATCGAACGCTGACGGTATGCCGACAAGCCATGGCCGATGCCAAGTTATCGGTGAAGGAGATTCAAGGCGTGGTGTTGGTCGGTGGGTCGACCCGACTACTCAGCGTTCGCCGATCCGTCGAGGCCCTGTTCGGGCAGAAGGCCAAGTCGGACATCCATCCCGATGAGGTGGTCGCCGTGGGGGCTGCGCTGCAGGCCAATCTTCTTGCTGGCAATCGGGCCTCTGGAGACGATTGGCTCCTACTCGATGTCCTTCCGCTGAGTCTTGGTCTTGAGACCATGGGGGGGCTTGTCGAGCGAATCATCCCAAGAAATACGCCCATTCCGGTGGCGCGCGCTCAGGAGTTTACGACCTATCAAGATGGCCAGGCTGCGATGGCGCTTCATGAGGTGCAGGGGGAGCGAGAACTGGTCTCGCAGTGCCGCT
>DAIPXU010000146.1:0-3198 GCA_036783055.1 Burkholderiaceae bacterium
CTTCGAGCAACCGGGAGATCAAAAGCCCCACGCCCTGCACGAAATGGTGCTCGAAGCCATAGAAAAGACACTCATCCGTTACGCGCTAGAGAAAACCCATGGCAATCTGAGCAAGACCGCCGGGATGCTCGGTCTCTCTCGCAACACGCTGCGCAAAAAGATGAACCAATATCGCATTCAATCGGAGATTTAATGTCGTCGCTCTATTCCTCTCCAATTCCGGTGCGCCGAGCACTCCTGTCTGTCTCCAATAAGAGTGGCCTTATCGAAATGGCAAGAAGCCTGGCCGACATGGGGGTGGAGCTCATCTCCACCGGGGGCACGGCCTCGGCACTGCGTGAGGCGGGCCTTGCAGTCCGCTCGGTGGATGAATTAACAAAGTTCCCCGAGATTCTTGATGGCCGAGTCAAGACATTGCATCCTGCAGTGCATGGAGGTTTGCTGGCTCGACGGGACCTGGCCGAGCATATGCAGACCATAGCGGCCCATGGGATCGGCCCCATCGATCTGCTGGTCGTCAATCTCTACCCCTTTCGAGAGACCCTTGCCAAGCCAGGTGTCGACTATCAAGAGGTCATCGAGAACATTGATGTAGGCGGCCCCGCAATGCTTCGGGCTGCAGCGAAGAACCACGATGGAGTGGCCGTTGTCGTCGACCCAAGCGACTACCCCTGCATCATTGAGGAGTTGAAGTCGAAGCAGGGCCTCGCATGGCAGACCCGACAGAAACTGGCAGGCAAAGCTTTCGCACACACGGCGGCCTACGATGGCGCGATTGCAAACTTTCTCACTTCGCTGCCTGCCTCGGACTCGCCCCAGGCACCGTCAAAGGCAAGTGCATTCCCTGATGTGCTCACCCTGCAGTTCTCGATTGAACAAACAATGCGCTACGGCGAGAACCCGCATCAATCGGCGGCGTTTTATCGTGATCCTGCAGCACCCTTGGGCAGCCTTGGTCGCTATGAGCAACTCCAGGGCAAGGAGTTGTCATTCAATAACCTGGCCGATGCCGATGCGGCCTGGTCTTGCGTGGTCGGCTTTAACGAGCCCGCCTGTGTGATTGTCAAACATGCAAACCCCTGCGGGGTTGCAATCGGCAAGAGCAGTCTCAATGCCTACCAGCGCGCATTCGCCACCGATCCCCCCTCGGCCTTTGGCGGTATTCTGGCCTTCAACGAGACCTGCGATGAGGCCACGGCGCAAGCCATTGGGCAGCAGTTTGCCGAGGTCGTCATCGCACCGGATTTCTCTGCCGCCGCGCTGGCCCACTTCTCTAGCAAGCAGAGCTTGCGTCTTCTTCGTGTTCCCAAGGGCAGTAGTGATTCAGTCGCCGCCGGAATGGACCTCAAGCGAATCAGCGGAGGGCTCTTGGTTCAGCCGCCCGATCTCGATCGACTCAATGCATCTCAACTCACATGCGTCACTGAGCGAAAGCCCACGGCCGAGCAGATTCAAGACCTCCTTTTTGCATGGAAGGTCGCCACATGGGTCAAGAGCAACGCGATTGTCTTTTGCAAAGGTGGGCAGACCATTGGGGGCGGTGCGGGGCAGATGAGTCGGCTGGACTCAGCACGAATCGCATCGATCAAGGCGCAGCATGCCGGCCTCTCCTTGGCAGGAACCGTCGTGGCCTCCGATGCCTTCTTCCCATTTCGAGATGGGCTTGATGTGGTCGCCGATGCCGGCGCAGTGGCTGTCGTCCAACCGGGTGGGTCGGTCCGCGACGACGAGGTGATTGCTGCGGCCAATGAGCGGGGAATCGCCATGGTCTTAACTGGGGTTCGGCATTTCCGCCACTGATCCATGCGGCTGATTGGCATCGACCCGGGCCTTCGTCGAACTGGGTTTGGCCTCATCGAGACCCAGGGGCGACATCAAGTCCGCTACATCGGAAGTGGCGTTATTCGGCCGGATCCAAAACGCTCAGAGCCTGAGCGACTGGCCGAACTCTTCGCGGGTCTTGCCGAAGTCTTGGATCAGTATCAGCCCGAAGCGGCGGTCATCGAGCAGGTCTTCGTTAATATCAATCCCCGCTCCACCCTCTCGCTCGGCCAAGCGCGCGGTGTCGCAATTGCCGCCTTGGCCCAGCGGGGCCTGCCTGTGGCAGAACTTACCCCGCTAAAAATTAAGCAATCCATTGTCGGCACCGGCCGGGCCACCAAGGATCAAGTGGGGCACATGGTCTGCCGACATCTTGGGCTTGGAAAGGCCCCCAGTGCAGATGCCGCCGATGCCCTGGCCTGCGCCCTGGCCTTCTGGCATGCTCAACAGCCATGATTGCCCAACTCCGCGGTCGGCTCGTCCGGCTCACTCCGCCCAGTCTCACCATCGATGTCAATGGCGTGGGTTATGAACTCGAAGCCCCCATGAGCACGGTCTACAACCTGCCCAGCCTTGGCAGCGAGGTGGTATTGCTCACGCACCAGGTTTTTCGAGAAGACGCCCAACTCCTTTTTGGGTTTGCCACAGCCGACGAACGAATGGCCTTTCGCGAACTCATTCGCGTCTCTGGGATCGGCCCCAAGATTGCATTGGCGGTGCTCTCGGGCATCTCTGTCGATCAACTCCGCGTGGAACTCTCACAGCAAAACAGCGCGGCATTCAAGCGCATCCCGGGCATTGGTCAGAAGACTGCAGAGCGCCTTGTGTTGGAATTGCGGGGCCGATTCACCAGCAGCGAGGCCGTGCTCACCTCGTCCTCCACTGGCATCCAGAACGATGTAGTCAGCGGCCTGATTGCGCTGGGCTACTCTGAGAAAGAGGCACGGCTGGCCGTTCGTGAAGTCGACGGCTCAGCAAGCGTCTCAGAGGGAATGCGACTCGCGCTCAAGCAACTGTCGCGCTGAACGTTAAACTAGCGCCATGATCGAACACGACGATCTCGGCGAATCCCCGGATCCACAAGTCAGCCGCACCATCTCTGCCGCCTCGGCCGGGCGCTCCGAGGAGCAGATTGAGAAGGCACTGCGCCCACAGCGGCTCGAAGATTACATCGGGCAGCCCAAGGTCAAGGAACAGCTTCAGATTTTTATCCAGGCCGCTCGACAGAGAGAGGAGGCCTTGGACCACGTGCTTCTGTTCGGACCTCCGGGACTTGGTAAGACAACGCTGGCACGCATTCTTGCAAGAGAGATGGGGGTCAGCCTACGGCAGACCTCGGGGCCTGTGCTTGAACGACCGGGCGACCTCGCGGCCCTG
>DAIPXU010000147.1:0-3131 GCA_036783055.1 Burkholderiaceae bacterium
AACGCTACTCGTTTATGACCCCTGGGATGTCTTCGCACGTCGCGACCCCCACGGCACCCGGCTGTCTGGCCAGGTCACGAACATCACCGATTACGGTGCATTCGTTGAGATCGAGCCGGGTATTGAAGGCCTGGTCCATGTCTCGGAATTGGATTGGACCATCATGAACGTGACCCCTGCCAAGGTGTGTCAGGTCGGTGACTAAGGCGAAGTGATTGTCCTAGAGATTGACGGCGAGCGTCGTCGCATCTCCTTGGGAATGAAGCAGTGTCGTGCCAACCCATGGCAGGAGTTTGCTTCTAGTGTCTCGAAGGGTGACAAAGTCTCTGGTCAGATTAAGTCGATCACCGACTTCGGTGTATTCATTGGCCTGCCCGGCAATATCGATGGCCTGGTGCATCTTTCGGATCTCTCCTGGACGGATTCCGGTGAAGAGGCCGTTCGCAATTACAAGAAGGGCGATGAGGTCGAGGCCGTGGTTCTCGCCATTGATGTCGAGCGCGAGCGCATCTCTCTCGGTGTCAAGCAACTCAGTGGAGACCCGACCGGTGGCGCATCTTCCTCGAGCGGTGGTGGTTCCTCGCGATTCGAGAAGGGCATGGTGGTTACTGGCATTGTGAAGTCGGTCGATGCCAAGGGCGCCACCATCTCTCTCGCCGACGATGTCGAGGGCTATCTGCGTGCATCCGACATTTCGCGAGAGCGGGTTGAGGATGCCCGCAGCCACATGAAGGAGGGCGACTCGGTCGAGGCCATGATTGTGAACGTGGATCGCAAGACCCGTTCGATCAATCTCTCGATCAAGGCCAAAGACAGCGCCGAGGCCGCCGATGTGCTGCAGAAGATGGCCTCTGAGAGTGGCTCGACCTCATCGGGCACCACCAACCTGGGTGCGTTGCTCAAGGCCAAGCTCGACGGCCAGTCGGACGCCTAAGCGTCTCGCTCCGAAGGGCGCTCGCCATGACCCGATCTGAATTGATCCTTCGTCTTGCCGAGCGCCTCAATAACCCCGCTCTGGGCTTGAGCGCTCAACTCATGCACCGTGACTGTGAGGTCTCGGTGCGTTTGTTGTTGCGCGCAATGACCGAGGCCTTGGGCAAGGGCGAGCGTATTGAGGTTCGTGGGTTTGGCACCTTCTCGGTGACCACCCGCCCGCCGCGTGTGGGCCGCAACCCCAAGTCGGGTGAAGAGGTTCGTGTGCCTGCCAAGCGGGTCCCTCATTTCAAGCCGGGCAAAGAGCTTCGGCAACGGGTCAATCCCTCTGAGTCGGTGTGATTGAAATCGATCTGGCATGGCTTCTCGCCCTGCCGCTCTTATTTGCACTGGGATGGCTAACAGCCAAGATTGATCGACGCCAAGACGGTGTATCGGTTCGAGACCAGCTGTTTCAGGAGTTGAGTCAAGGCGTGGCTGCGCTGGTCAGTGGCGAGCGGAAACTGGCCATGGGGCAGTTGCTCTCGGTGGTGCGTTCTGCGCCCGAACAGATCAATCTTCAGATTGCCTTGGGGCGTCTTCTGCGAGAGGAGGGCCAGCCCGATCGGGCCATTGAGGCCCACCTGGCGGTGCTCGGTCGAAGCGATCTTCTTGAGGTGGACCGGGAGGCCGCACTGCTTGAGCTTGCGCGCGACTATCAGGCCGCAGGCATCATCGATCGGGCCATGGAGTCGTATCAGATGCTGGAGTCGACTGCTATGGCATTGCCCGGCATGGCGGGGCAACTCGACTTGCTCCAGAGGCAGCGGCGTTGGCAGGAGGCCCTGGTGGTTCTTGATCGACTGCTTGAGACTGCACCCGAGACGATGAGTGAGGCCGACCGTACTCGGTATCAAGGCATTCGCTTTCACCTCCTAATGGAACTCGAGCGCGTCTCGGAGGCCAGGGGGATGTTGCCTGCTCATCCGAGCCTCACGTTCAGCCCAGAGACCACCGAAGAAGGCCCCTATGTCTGTGCCTCCTGCGGATACATGGGTCGTCAACATGCCTGGCAATGCCCTGGTTGTTTTTCTTGGGATTCGATGCGCGCTGTCTCGCGCTCCTAGATCACCGGTCCTTCACTTACTCGCCTGCAGTTCGATTGAGCCTCGGTCGTTTGCCTCGGTCGTTTCGATGCTGGTGCTGCTCCATTCAAGCCCCTAGCCTCCTTGGTTTTTAGAGAGGAGATCGAAATGATTCAAAAGCTTCTTTTGGCCCTTGGCATGAGTATGTTCACGCTTCTTGCTCATGCGGCGGTCGATGTGAATCGGGCCTCTTCGGCCGAACTCGAGACCATTCACGGCATTGGCCCCGCCATGGCCAAGAAGATTCTCAGTGAACGTGCACGTGGGGGCGCCTTTAAAGGCGAGGCCGACCTCATCGAGCGTGTTCCTGGGCTGGGCCCCAAAAAGCTCGAGCGAATGAAGAAGTCTGGCTTGGTGGTCTCGGTACAAGCCATAGCCGAACCCAAGCGTCCCAAAGGACCCGGTGCCGATAGGCCCCAGGCGATTGAGGGGAGCAAGCCTTTAAAATAGGTCAGGTCTCAGAAGCCCAATGCCCTCGCGCGATTCGATTCTTATTGGCGCCTTGCGCGATTCGACAAGCCCGTTGGCATTTGGCTCTTGTTGTGGCCCACCCTCTGGGCCCTGTGGCTTGCAGCCCAAGGCCTTCCTGACTTCCCCCGGCTGCTGGTCTTCGTGGCGGGCACTGTTCTAATGCGAGCGGCCGGCTGCGTTCTCAATGACATTGCCGACCGCCGATTCGATGGCGAAGTTTCGCGGACTTCGAATCGTGTCTTGGCCACCGGTGAGGTGAGCCTGATTGAAGCCCTTCTGATTGCGCTGGTGTTGTTGGGGGCCTCGGCCAGTCTGCTCTGGTATCTGAATGACTTGGCCGCGCAGTATGCCTATGTGGCCGTCTTCGTTGCGGCGGTCTACCCCTACTTCAAACGCTTCTTTCCAATGCCGCAGGCGGTTTTGGGCCTTGCATTCGGATTTGGAATTCCTATGGCGTTTGCAGATACGCACGGACAGGTGGCGAGTATTGCCTGGTGGATTATGTTGGGCAATTTTGCTTGGGCGATTGCCTATGACACCGCCTATGCCATGGTGGATCGAGACGACGACCTTCGACTCGGTGTGAGAAGTTCAGCGATTTTC
>DAIPXU010000148.1:0-3091 GCA_036783055.1 Burkholderiaceae bacterium
GGGTCTGCAGCGGCGCGTCGAACATGGACCCGGTCTCTCTTTTGCTCTCATTGGAGGCCAACCTCAGCTCCACGAATGTTGAGCTGGTTCAAGCGCTTCGCAAGAGCCTAGAGGCAGCGTGTGGGACAGGACGATCCGTGCCACTGTGGGCGTTTGGCACAACTGTTGGTGACTCGACTGACCGGTTCGGCCGCGCCGAGGGAATTCGGCGCTGGGTTATTGAGCGCCTTCGTGCCGTCGCATTGACGCCGGCGCTCCTTCTGCTTCGCCTCTTCGTTCGGTTGGCCGACCGGGGTGGGCATCGGGGCTGGTGATGCTTGTATTTGGCGTTGACTTCTCCTCCTCCCCTTCGGTAAGAAAGCCAATTACCGTGGCGGCTGCTTGGATTGAGTCCAGGGGTTGGTCTGGCGTGGCCGAATCCCCCGATACAGAGACAATCGCCCGGGGCGCGTTGCCGAGAAGGCTTGAACTTCTTGATTTCGCGGCCCTCGAGAGCCTTGGGGCATTTGAGTCATTCCTGATGCGCGATGGCCCATGGGTTGGAGGGTTTGATCTGCCGTTTGGTCAGCCTCGAGATTTGATTGAGGGAATGGGTTGGCCCATGCAATGGCCCCACTTCATAGATTTCTTCTGCAATCAGCAGCGCCAAGACTTGCGAGGGGCCTTCCGCAAGTGGTGCGACGCAAGACCCACAGGAAGTAAGTTCGCCTGGCGATCGACCGATCGGCCTGCGGGGTCGAGCCCAGCCATGCGATGGACCAACCCTCCGGTGGCCTGGATGATGCAGGCGGGAATCGGTCTCATGCACTCGGCATGGCGCTTGTTTCCAGCCCATCATGAACCGTCGGCCTCTGCAGAGCAGACGCCATTCGAAGCCACGAGTGGCAATCACCGAATTGCGCTCGAGGCATATCCCGGGTTCTGGGCTCGAAAGGCGACCCGCGCTTCCTACAAGAGCGACGAACCCGCCAAACAGACCCGTGATCGTCGTCAGGCAAGGCAAGCCATCTTGTCAGCGCTTGAGGCGGGCTCATTGTTTGACATTTCGCTCTCGGCGACGAACACACTTCACCGACGAATGATCGAGGACGGATCCGGGGATTGGTTGGATGCAACGCTCTGTGCAATGCAGGCGGCATGGGCCTTTGATCATCCGAATTGGGGGCTTCCACCGGGCCTTGACCCTCTGGAGGGCTGGATCACGACGGTTCCCGCTCCACTAGAATCCCTTGCTGCGTCACGCCCACTCCAGCACCGCCCCGTTTGCCGCCGCCACCGCGGCCCGTTTCCCTTCCCCCAAAGACGCCCCGAAAGGAAGTTGGGCGGTCATCCGCAGCCTACTGCCATACCTCTTTGCGTATCGCTGGCGAATTGTCGTCGCCGTCAGTGCCATGTTGTTGGCCAAGGTGGCCACAGTTGGCGTGCCGGTGGTTCTCAAAGAGATCGTGGACCACCTGACCGCATCGGGCGGTGCGGCTTTGGCTGTCCCCGTCGCTCTGATTTTGGGCTACGGACTGATGCGACTGGCCTCGACTGGATTCACCGAACTCAGAGAAGTGGTGTTTGCGCGAGTCACCCAAGGCGCCGTGCGCGACATCTCACTGAAGGTCTTCCAGCACCTCCACCGACTCTCTCTTCGTTTTCATCTAGAGCGCCAGACCGGAGGGTTGACTCGAGACATGGAACGCGGCACCCGCGGGGTTGGCACCCTAGTGAACTTCACCCTCTACAGCATCGTGCCCACGCTGGTTGAGGTGCTCCTGGTAACGGCTTGGTTGGCTTGGCACTACCCGCCAATCTTTGCTTGGATCACGCTCTCTGCGCTGACGGCTTACATTGTTTTTACTGTGTCGGTCACCGAGTGGCGAACCCACTTTAGAAGGCAGATGAACGAGCTCGATACACGGGCCAATGCGAAGGCGGTGGATTCTTTAATTAATTACGAGACGGTGAAGTACTTCAACAACGAGGACTTTGAAGCCCGACGCTACGATGCGAGCCTGGTTAACTGGCAAGAGGCCGCCATCAAGAGCCAGACATCGCTCTCGATTCTCAATGTAGGCCAAGCGTTCATTATTGCCGCCGCTGTGACCGCCATGGTCTGGCACGCGGTGCGAGGGGTTGAGGCCGGAAGCATGACGCTTGGGGATCTCGTTCTAGTCAACGCTTTCATGATTCAGCTCTATATCCCACTCAATTTTCTTGGCGTTCTCTACCGAGAGATTAAACAGAGCGTCATCGATATGGAGCGCCTCTTTGGGCTTTTGCATGAGCATCGCGAGATCGAGGATCTGCCGAGTGCGCCTGCGCTTCTGGTTCGAAATGGACGCATCTCCTTCGAGGCAGTCTCATTCGCCTATGACGCGCGTCGCCCCATTTTCCAAGGCCTCTCTTTTGAGATGCCGGCTGGCGAGATGACGGCTGTGGTGGGATCGTCTGGGGCAGGAAAATCAACGCTGTCCAGATTGCTCTACCGCTTCTACGATCCATCGACAGGTCGGATCGAGATTGACGGGCAGGACATTCGCCATGTCCAACAGGCATCTCTTAGACGCGCCATCGGAATCGTGCCCCAAGACACGGTCTTGTTCAACGACACTCTTGAATACAACATTCGCTATGGCCGCCCCGATGCCTCAAGTGAAGAAGTGCTTGAGGCCGCGCGCGCTGCGCATCTCACGGAGTTGCTGAGCAAGCTTCCCGATGGCCTCAAAACGCTCGTGGGTGAGCGCGGCCTCAAACTCAGTGGTGGTGAGAAGCAACGGGTGGCCATTGCCCGTGCGCTACTCAAACGGCCTCAGATCATGGTTTTTGATGAGGCCACTTCGTCACTTGATTCAGAGTCCGAGAGAATGATTCAGCAGGAGATTCGGGAGGTGGCGGAGGGCCGCACCAGCCTGGTGATTGCCCATCGACTCTCAACGATCGTCGATGCCGACCAAATCCTAGTGCTTGAGTCGGGCCGCCTTGTAGAGCGTGGCTGCCACGCCGAGCTCTTGCGTCTTGGAGGACGCTATGCCGAACTCTGGGAGATGAAGGCCCGCCAGGGCGCCACGCACTGCCACGTCCGGCCAGATGTGCCGGCCTTCCG
>DAIPXU010000149.1:0-3028 GCA_036783055.1 Burkholderiaceae bacterium
CCTATGAGGTCTACGACAGAATTGAGTTCGACGTTCCGAGCGGGCGAGATGGCGATAGCTACGATCGCTATCTTGTGCGAATGTCCGAAATGCGTGAGAGCAATCGCATTATTGAGCAGTGTGTCCGCTGGCTCCGCGCCAATCCCGGCCCGGTCATGTCAGACAATCACAAGGTTGCGCCCCCAAGTCGCACCCAAATGAAGTCGAACATGGAAGAGCTCATTCACCACTTCAAGCTCTTCACCGAGGGGTTCCATGTTCCAGAGGGTGAGTGTTATGCGGCCGTTGAGCATCCGAAGGGAGAATTCGGTATCTACCTGGTCTCCGATGGGGCGAACATGCCCTACCGTGTGAAGATCAGGGCGCCTGGCTTTGCCCACCTGCAGGCACTCGATGAGATGGCGCGTGGCCATATGATTGCGGATGTTGTCACGATTATCGGAACCCAGGACATCGTCTTCGGAGAGATTGATCGATGACTGTTCAGCTCCAAATCAGCGAAAGCCCCATCAAGCGTCTCTCTCCAGAGGCCTACCAGAAGATTGATCGTGAGCTCGCCAAGTATCCAGCAGATCAGAAGCAGTCGGCGGTAATGTCCGCACTTCGAATTGCCCAAGTCGAGCATGGCCTCATTACCCCGGAACTCGAGGAGGAGATCGCAGATTATCTGGGAATGGCCCCCATGGCAGTCCATGAGGTTTCGACTTTCTACAATATGTACAACCTGCGCCCGATGGGGCGCTTCAAGCTGACGGTCTGTACGAACCTGCCCTGTGCGTTGCGTTCATCCAACCAGGCGGCAGAGTACCTGAAGCACCAGTTGGGAATTGGTTTTGGGGAGACGACGGCCGATGGGGTCTTCACCCTCCAGGAGGGAGAGTGTTTTGGAGCCTGCGGCGATTCTCCAGTCCTATTGGTGAACAACCATCGCATGTGCAGTTGGATGTCCAATGAACGAATCGATGCTCTGTTGTCCGAGTTGCGTGAACGAGCGAACAAGGGAGAGGCGTAAATGGGTGCACCCGACATTCCTTTGATTGATACGTGTTTCCATGGCCGACATCTGCAGCCGCAGATATTGGCAGACTTGGCACCCGACGCATGGGATCTGAGGTCATATGAGTCACGGGGTGGCTACAAGGCGCTGAAGAAGATTCTGGGTCTTGATGGCGGTCCTGGCATGACCCAAGAAGAGGTTATCGCGGAGGTCAAGGCATCGGGGCTTCGGGGACGCGGTGGGGCGGGCTTCCCCACCGGTCTTAAGTGGAGTTTCATGCCCGCAAAACTCCCCGTGCAGAAGTACCTCGTCTGCAACTCCGACGAGGGCGAGCCCGGCACCTTCAAAGACCGCGACATTATTCGATACAACCCACACATTCTGATTGAGGGCATGACGATTGCGGCCTATGCCATGGGCATTACTGTTGGGTACAACTATATTCACGGCGAAATCTGGCAGGCCTACGAGCGATTCGAGGCGGCCCTGGATGAGGCAAGGGCGGCAGGCTACCTTGGCAAGAACATACTCAAGAGTAAGTTTTGTTTTGAACTCCATGCCCACCATGGCTACGGTGCCTATATCTGTGGTGAAGAGACCGCCTTGCTCGAGTCGTTGGAGGGCAAGAAAGGCCAGCCGCGCTTCAAGCCACCGTTTCCTGCAAGTTACGGTCTCTATGGCAAGCCGACCACCATTAACAACACAGAGACTTTTTCTGCGGTCCCTTGGATCATCAGAAATGGTGGTCAGGCCTACCTAGAGGTGGGCCGGCCAAACAACGGTGGGACAAAGATTTTCTCTGTTTCCGGCGATGTGGAGCGGCCGGGCAATTATGAGATTCCACTTGGAACCTCTTTTGCGAAGCTTCTGGAGTTGGCGGGTGGTATGCGCGAGGGACGCAAGCTCAAGGCCGTGATCCCAGGTGGATCCTCTATGCCGGTCCTTCCGGCTGACATCATGATGGCCACCGATATGGACTACGACTCCATCTCCAAGGCAGGCTCCATGCTTGGTTCCGGTGCCGTGATTGTCATGAATGAGACACGCTGCATGGTCCGCTCCCTGCTACGTCTTTCTTACTTCTACCACGAGGAGTCCTGCGGGCAATGCACGCCGTGCCGAGAGGGAACCGGCTGGCTCTGGCGCATGGTGAAGCGAATCGAGGAGGGGAAGGGCACCTCAGAGGACCTTGAGCAGCTCAATCGAATTGCTTACAACATCCAAGGCCGCACCATTTGTGCACTCGGAGATGCCGCTGCAATGCCGGTGCGCGCTTTTATCAAGCATTTCCGTCATGAATTTGAACACCACATTGCGCACGGCCGTTGCATGGTCCCCGACTACCTCTAGAGATAAGCATGAGCATGATTGAACTCGAGATCGATGGCCAGAAGATAGAGGTTCCCGCGGGGAGCATGGTCATGGACGCCGCAACGAAGTTGGGCCTCTATGTGCCGCACTTTTGTTATCACAAGAAGTTGTCCATCGCTGCCAACTGCAGAATGTGCCTCGTGGAGGTAGAGAAGGCGCCCAAGGCCCTACCCGCCTGTGCAACCCCAGTCACCGCTGGCATGAAGGTCTTCACTGCCAGTGAGAAGGCTCGCCAGGCGCAGAAGAGTGTGATGGAGTTTCTACTCATTAACCATCCCCTTGACTGTCCCATTTGCGACCAGGGCGGCGAGTGCCAGTTGCAGGATCTTGCGGTCGGTTATGGTCCTTCCTCGTCCCAGTTCAGTGAGACCAAGCGAGTGGTCTTTCACAAGCCCATGGGTCCGTTGATCTCGGCCCAAGAAATGTCTCGTTGCATTCACTGCACCCGTTGCGTTCGTTTTGGACAAGAGATCGCGGGCATGATGGAGCTAGGAATGGCCGGCCGAGGGGAACACTCCGAGATCATGAGTTTCGTCGGCCAGGCTGTTGAGCTCGAACTGTCCGGCAACATGATCGATGTCTGTCAGGTTGGCAGCTTGACCAGCAAGCCCTTTCGTTACCAAGCGAGAACGTGGGAGTTGGCGCGGCGCAGATCCGTCA
>DAIPXU010000150.1:0-3002 GCA_036783055.1 Burkholderiaceae bacterium
CACCACATAAACCATCTCGTTCATTAAGTTACCTATGATTCAACTGGCGTGTCGGTAGATTCGCCATGCAATGGCAGACAAAAGCAGAAGCGACTTCCAACATCGGGGTTGTCTTCGAACCAGAGTCGACCTTGGTGAGACTCAATAATAGACCGACAGATATTGAGTCCCATGCCCATGCCCTCTGCCTTGGTGGTGTAGAAGGAATCAAACAGGCGCTCGCGCATTTCGGGGGCCACCCCAGCACCGCGGTCAATGACCGAGAAGGTGATTTCATCGGCACTGGCCTCAACCCTTACAACGAGCAATCGCTCGGCCGACTCACGCATGGCATCGAGTCCATTCTTAATTAGGTTGAGCAGGACCTGCTCGATGAGTATGGGGTCAACAAAAATCGCAGGCAGTCCCTGGGGTAAGTGCTGCTCAATGTCAAAACCAAGCCCTCTGGCATCGATCTCTGCAAGGTCAATGGCCTCGGCCACGAGTTGCGACGGATCAATGAACTTACGAATCGGGTCGCTGCGTTTGACGAATCCTCGAATTCGACGAATCACTTTGCCAGCGCGTTCGGCCTGCTGAGCGGTCTTGGTTAGCATCTCTAGCAGGTCCTCGGAAGAGATGGTCTCGCTTCGGTTTTCGGCCGCCCGAATACGCGCGGCAGCGCCCATCGTGTAGTTCGATATTGCAGTCAGGGGTTGGTTGAGTTCGTGGGCAAGCGAGGAGGCCATCTCACCCATGTTGATGAGCCGCGAGGTCTGCTCGAGCCGCTGGTATTGCATTCGTTGGTTCTCTTCCGAGAGCCTCTTCTGCGTAATGTCGGTTGCCACCAGCAGCTGCACCACCCGACCATCCACCCACTGGATGCTTCGCATCCGCACATCAAACCAACGTTGGACCACCGGGTTGAAGACCTCGCGACTGTCGGCCCATGGTGAGCGGGCCGCGCGGGCCAGGCCACGATGGCCGTCTTCGAGTGAGTCGCCAAACCACTTCCTGTAGGCCTCGTTCGCAAACAACATCTCTTGCGATGGCTCTGGTGGCGCCACCGAGACGGCCGAGTCCAGAGACTGAAGCACGGTAATGAATCGCTCTTGCGCCAGGGCCAATTCAGCACGGATTCGACTCGGTTCGGTGATGTCGGTGATCGAACTCATCCAGCCGACCTGATTGCCCTCGGCGTCCTGCAGCGGTGAGGTGTACATGCGGCAGATCAGGCGAGTGCCGTCTCGGTGCATTACCTTAATCTGGGTATTGAGGCCCTCGACCTCGCCCGACAGAAGCCGGCGGAGGTTGAGCCGGTGCAATTCGGTCTCTTCTGGCGGCCAATAGGGGTAGGGGGGGAGATGTCACAAGAGTTCGTCCTGGGTGAGGCCAACAATACGGCAGAAGGCGGGGTTGACGTAGCTAATGCGGCCTTGCATGTCGATCACCCGCATGCCCGTGGGCATGGAGTTCTCCATCGCTCGGCGAAAAGCAATCTCCCTCGATAACTCCTCGGCCGTCTTGTTGCGGCGTTTGAACTGGAAGAAGTCTCCAATGCTCTTGCTCATGGAGAAAGTGTAGCCGTCCTGATAATTTCTTAATATGAAATGTTATGCCGCATAGCGGAAAATCGATTGCCAAGGGATAGAGTCAGGGGAACAATGGGTCATAGACAAAAAACCCCTGGAGACGCGTCATGTCCACTCTTCCCCCGCATGTGAGTCAGTTGGTCAACACCGCTGCCGATACCGCCCCGCAAGAGACCAGTGAGTGGCTTGCTGCCCTCGAGGGCGTGATTGCGGCCGAAGGGCCCGAGAGGGCCCAGTTTCTTCTAGAGGCACTCATTGATAAGACGCGGCGCTCAGGCGGAGTGCTGCCGTTTTCCGCGGCCACTGCCTACGTCAACACCATTCCCACGGCACAGGAGGAGCACTGCCCGGGCAATCTAGAGCATGAAGAGCGTCTGCGTTCATGGATGCGCTGGAACGCCATGGCCATGGTGGTTCGCACCAACCGCGGTGAGGGTGATTTGGGTGGACACATCTCGAGTTTCGCCTCTCTCGCCAACATGCTCGGAATCGGGTTCAACCACTTTTGGAAGGGGCCCAACCATCCCTCGGGCCACGACCTGCTTTTCATCCAGGGGCACTCCTCCCCTGGCATCTACGCGCGAGCCTTTCTTGAGGGCCGGCTGACCGAAGAGCAGCTGAACAATTTCCGCAGAGAGGTCGATGGCAAAGGCCTATCGAGCTACCCGCACCCCAAGCTGATGCCGGAGTTCTGGCAGTTTCCCACTGTCTCGATGGGCCTGGGTCCCATCATGGCCATCTATCAGGCGCGCTTCTTGAAGTACCTGCATGCCCGTGAACTTGCCGAGACGGCGGAGCGGAAAGTCTGGGCCTTCTGCGGCGATGGCGAAATGGATGAGCCTGAGTCGATGGGTGCAATTGGTCTGGCCGCGCGCGAGAGACTCGATAACCTAATCTTTGTTGTCAACTGCAATCTTCAGCGCCTTGATGGTCCTGTGCGTGGCAACGGCAAGATCATTCAGGAACTCGAGAGCGACTTTCGCGGCGCGGGCTGGAATGTCATCAAAGTGATCTGGGGAGGCTACTGGGATCCCCTGCTCGCCATGGACCAAGAGGGCATCCTCAAGAAGGTCATGATGGATACCGTCGATGGCGAGTATCAGAACTACAAAGCCAACGACGGCGCCTATGTGCGCAAGCATTTCTTTGGCAAACATCCCAAGCTGCTCGAGATGGTCTCGAAGATGACCGACGATGACATCTGGCGCCTCAATCGCGGTGGCCACGATCCGCACAAAATTTACTCGGCATTCTCTGCCGCTGTTCGACACAAGGGCCAGCCCACTGTCATTCTTGTGAAGACGATCAAAGGCTTTGGAATGGGCAAGGTCATGGAGGGGCGCAATACTGCCCACCAGACCAAGAAGCTCGACGCCAACTCCAAACGGGAGATCAGCGCTCGCTACGGCATCCCGATCTCCGATCAGCACC
>DAIPXU010000151.1:0-2997 GCA_036783055.1 Burkholderiaceae bacterium
AACTGCTCGAAGTAAATGTTCAAGCTATTGACCAGCGCCTGGTCCAGGCGCTGCGTGTTCACTTCGTTCACGCCGCTTGCGCCTTGGGGTGTCGACTGGCAAAAAATGCATCAATTCGATCGAGTTGGGCCTCGGGTGTCTCTGCTGCCAGAATGAGTTCGCGAAACACGCGGGCGCCGGGCTGCCCCCTCAAGTACCAACCGATGTGTTTGCGTGCCGAGCGCACCCCACGCGCCTCGCCGTAGAAGCGATAGTGGTCGAGCAGGTGCTCGCGAAGCCAATGCTGGATTTCAAAGTCTGTTGGATCGGGAATGCGCTCCCCGCTCTGCAGGAAGCGAAAAATCTGACGATAAATCCACGGGCGCCCCTGGCCTGCTCGCCCGACCATGATGGCGTCTGCACCGGTCTGTTCCAGAACCCAACGCGCCTTCTCTGGCGAGTCGATGTCGCCATTGGCCACGACAGGAATAGAGAGTCGCGACTTCACCTGCGCGATGGTCTCGTATTCGGCATTGCCAGTGAATCGATCTTCCCGAGTGCGGCCGTGGATGGTGAGCATTGAGATGCCCAAATCCTGCGCCATCAGTGCAATGCCAAGGGCATTTCGATTCGAATGATCCCAGCCGGTTCGGATCTTGAGCGTTATGGGAATGTTGGCCGGCCGGGCGACGGCCAGCACGGCTTCGAGAATGTCGCGGACCAAGGCCTCGTCTTGCATGAGGGCCGAACCGGCCGCCTTGTTGCAGACCTTCTTCGCGGGACAGCCCATATTGATGTCGATGATCTCTGCGCCTCGATCAATATTGAAAGCCGTGGCCTGGGCAAGCATCTCTGCGTCACCCCCGGCAATTTGGACCACCTTGGGTGACGGTGCGCCCTCGTGGGTGATGCGCCGACTGGTTTTCTCCGTGGCCCACAAGAGGGCATTGGAGGCCGCCATCTCACCCACAGCGTAATCGGCACCCAAGCGCTTGCAGAGTTGTCGGAAGGGACGATCCGTGACGCCAGCCATGGGTGCAACAAACACCCGGTTCTCGATTCGATGTCGACCGACTCGAAGCGGCTCAGTCCAGCGTGCAGCCATTCCAGTCCTCTTGCATGAGGGTCTCGATCTCATCGGGATCAACTGGAACACCACGCGTGATCAACTCGCAGCCCGTTTGATTTACGACCGCATCGTCCTCGATGCGGATACCAACATTCCAGAAGCCCTCTGGGATGTCCTGGGCCGGCCGGATATAGAGGCCTGGCTCAATGGTCAGGACCATCCCTGGGGCCAGTGGGGTTCGGTAATCGCCCACATCATGCACATCCATGCCCAGCCAGTGGCCGGTGCGGTGCATATAAAAGCGCTTGTATGATCCCGTCTCGAGTGCCGCATCGAGGCTCTGATCTCGAAGCAGTTGAAGGTCGATGAGCCCCTGGCAGAGAGCCCGAACGGCCGCATCGTGAGGGGCAGTAAAGGCAACCCCAGGCCGGGTTGCATCAACAGCCGCCTGTTGCGCAGCGAGCACGATCTCGTAGGCTGCGCGCTGCTGGGATGTAAAACGACCGGAGACCGGGAAGCTGCGGGTGATGTCACTGGCATAGCCGTCGAGCTCGCAGCCTGCATCGATCAGGAGCATGTCGCCGTCTCGCATGAGGCGGTCACCTGCGCGGTGATGAAGAATGCAACTGTGTGGGCCGCTGGCCACAATGGAGCCATAGGCCACCGACTGCGCGCCCTGTCGCCTAAATTCCGCCAAAAGCACTGCCTCGATTGCAAACTCGGCCAGGCCCGAGCGGGTGGCGCGCATTGCTTGGCAGTGCGCTTGGGCGGAGATTGCAGCGGCCCTGGACATGGTCTGGAGCTCATGGCTGTCTTTGATGAGGCGCAGTCGGGCAACGGCCTCTCCCAGGTCGAGAAGTCGCGACGGTGCTTGGATGCCACCGCGGGCTTGGGCTCGAGCCGCCTCCATCCAGCGGCGGAGGGCTGCATCGAGTTGAGGCTCGCTGGCCAGGGGAGTCACCACTGTCGATTTGTTCTTGAGCGCCTGAACGATGGTCTCTTGAAGTCTCTCGATGGAGACCGAGGCATCCATTGCGTAGCGGGCGCTGGCGAGTTCGGGGCCCACACGAATGCCATCCCAGATTTCTCGCTCGTCGTCTCGGGGGCGGCAGACAAGAGTGTCGCGATGCCGGCCATCGGGGTCGATCTCCATGATCAGCCAGGCCTCGGGCTCGGGGAATCCGGTGAGATAAAAGAAGTCGCTGCCAAAGCGAAACGGAAAGGTGTTGTCGCGATTGCGGCTGATCTCACGGCCCGAGAAGCTCAAAACAATAAGTGGCTCACCCGATGACGCCTTGGCCAACTCAGCGGCGAGTCGGTCTCGGCGACCTCGGTGGGCATTGCCATGGGGAGGCGCACTGACGGGAAGCGGCTTGTCGTGGTCGGCCAGTCGCGCAATAAATGGGTCAGCGGGTTTATTCATGGTGACCCAATGGTCCTCCGGAGCGCAGTCGCTGGTCAAGCCATTGCCAGCGCTCGGGTGTGCCGACATCCACCCATGCACCGGGCCAGAGGCTTGCCGAGACTTGACCCAACCCGCAGGCCTGGCGCAAGAGCGGGCCCAAGGGCGCTGGTCTTCCGGGAATGCAGTCGGCAAAAAGTGCAGGCCAGAGAATTGCAACTCCCGAGTAGGTGAAACGATTCGGGCGATCGCTATCTGAGGGGCCAGACAGCGAGGGCCCCGACACGGGACATGCAAGCCCCTTGTGAATGGAAAAGTCTCCCTCGGGGTTGTGGGCGGGGTTAGGAACGAGCCATATGTGGGCCAGGGGCGCTTGTTTGCACAGACGCATGGACTCGGAAATCGGGTCAACGAGGGGCGGCAAGTCGCCCTCGATGAAGACATCGCCGTTGATCAGGAAGAAGGGGGCCTCATCGCGCCAAGGCTTTGCGGTTGCAATGCCGCCTGCGGTCTCGAGCGCACCGGGGGGTTCTCGGCTGATTCGAAT
>DAIPXU010000152.1:0-2986 GCA_036783055.1 Burkholderiaceae bacterium
GGACGGGCTGAGCATGGCAGCAAACTCCATCATCTCTGCACAGGGAATGGTCAGACTGGTCTGACGCAGAAAAACATCGACCGGTGGCGAGACACTGTTGTCATCGACCCGACTCGATTGCATCTCCCTGGGATTCATCTGCACCTCGCCCGAGACACGAAAAAAAACATGGCGGGCGGGTCTGGCAATGACCATGGTGGTCACCGTATTTCCAAATGCATCGCGCTGGTGACTCAACTCCCCGCTGCCACTGACCTCCCAACGAATCAGCCTCTGCCCCGGCTCCTCTCGCGGCGTGAGGTAGATGCGCTGAATGGCGTAGCGAACGGGCTCCTCGTAATCGTAGTGGGTCTGATGCTCCACGAAAATCTGCATAAATCTCCGCTGTGCCTCAGGCCGCAATCGGCACGAGAAACTCCTCGCTGATCTTCGCACCCAGAGAATGGGTCTCGGACAAAAAGCGAGTGAGGAAGGCGTGAATCTCAGGGGCAAACCTAGCATCGATACTGAGGTACTGAACCTCTGCCTGCAGACGCCCAGCCACGCGAAGCGAAGCGCTAGGTGCCTCCTCACTGGCGACTGCCCGCAGATTGACCATGAGCTCATTGAGGCAGGCCAGCAGAGACCGCGGCATGTCCGCCCGCTGAATCAGCAACTCCGCAATCTTCAGAGGTGTGATGACATCTCGATAGACCTTGCGATAGATCTCGAAGGCAGAGACCGAACGCAAGACCGAGGCCCAGAAGTAAAAATCGGCGCGGTCCTTGTCCTGAAACTCTCCGCTGCCATGGGCGAGGTACTTCACATCGAGAATCCGTGCTGTGTTGTCGGCCCGCTCAAGGAATGTGCCAATCCGCGAGAAGAAGTAGGCCTCGTCTTTGAGCATGGTGCCGATCATGACACCGCGGCAGAGGTGAGATCTCAGCTTCACCCACTCGAAGAATCGGCTCGGATCCCGCACCCAACTCGGTTGCCGAAGCATGGTCTTCGCTTCAAGGTAGGTGCTATTGACCGCCTCCCAGAGGTCTGGGGCGAGCACCACGCGCACCGCCCGAGCGTTTTCTCTTGCAGCAGTCAGACAACTGAGAATGCTCGAGGGGTTGCTGGCGTCGGCCGACATGAATCCAATGACA
Source organism: Burkholderiaceae bacterium (assembly GCA_036783055.1). Lineage (GTDB taxonomy): Bacteria > Pseudomonadota > Gammaproteobacteria > Burkholderiales > Burkholderiaceae_A > Hahnella. The sequence continues at coordinate 1,134 of DAIPXU010000152.1, forward strand.
CGATCGGAGGCGATCTCATCGTGACTTGCCTTGTAGCGATCTTCAAGCTCCGAGAGTTCAAGAACGGCTCGCCAGGCGTTGTTGGCCATGGCCTGCCCCCCCGGAAGCATGGAGGCCTGGTGCTGCACATCGAGCATGCGCGCGGTGTTCTCCGCCCGCTCAATGTAGCGGGACATCCAAAACAAATGGTCGGCGAGTCGGCTAAGCATGGTGCAGAACCCAGGTGTCTTTGGTGCCGCCGCCTTGAGAGGAATTCACCACCAAGGAATTTTTCTTTAGTGCCACACGGGTAAGACCACCGGGCACCATGGCGATCTCCTTGCCACTGAGAACAAAGGGGCGCAGGTCCACATGTCGAGGCGCAATTCCCTCCTCGACCATGGTGGGGCAGGTGGAGAGTGCAAGGGTGGGCTGCGCAATGTAGTTGGCCGGATTGGCAAGCAGGCGGGCGCGGAACTCTTCGATTTGGGCCTTGCTCGAGGTCGGGCCAATCAGCATGCCGTAGCCGCCGGCCCCATGGGTCTCCTTCACCACGAGCTCTGGAAGATGATCGAGGACATATCGAAGGTCATCGGGCCGTCGACAGAGGTGGGTGGGCACATTCGCGAGAATGGGCTCTTCCGAGAGGTAAAAACGAATCATCTCGGGCACATAGGGGTAGCCCGCCTTGTCGTCTGCAATACCAGTGCCAATGGCGTTGCAGATGGTCACGCGGCCCTCACGAAATGCAGAGACCAGGCCTGGCACACCCAAGGCCGAGTCAGGGCGAAAGACCAGAGGGTCTAGAAAATCGTCGTCGATTCGGCGATAGATCACATCGATGCGACGCGGGCCACGGGTGGTCTTGGCATAGACCCGTTGGTCCGAGACAAAGAGGTCGCTGCCCTCGACCAACTCCACCCCCATCTGCTGGGCCAGGTAGGCATGCTCAAAGTAAGCACTATTGAAGACACCGGGCGTGAGAATGACCACCGTGGGATCTTCCACGCCGGCTGGGGCCACAGAGCGAAGCTTCTCCAACAACAGGTCTGGGTAGTGCTCCACCGGGACCACGGCATGGCGCGCAAACAAATCGGGGAAGCGCCGCATCATGCCGTTGCGGTCTGCGTTCTAGTAGGAGACACCAGAGGGATAGCGATGGTAGTCCTCGAGCACATAGAACTCGCCCTGCCCGGCCCGCACGATATCAATGCCGCTGATGTGGGCCCAAACCTGATGGGGCAGCTTGATTCCCGAGACCTCGGGGCGGTACTGGGAATTGGCGTAGATCAGCTCGGGCGGAATCAACCCGGCCTTGATGATCTGACCGCCTTGGTTGTAGATGTCTTCAAGAAACGCATTGAGTGCGGCAACACGTTGATGGAGACCGCGCTCGAGTTGATTCCATTCCTCTGCTGCGAGGACCCGAGGAATGAGATCGAATGGGATGAGTCGTTCTGCGCCGGCTTCATCACCGTAGACATTGAAGGTAATGCCGACCCGACGAAAGAGGAGGTCGGCGTCTTGCTTGGCCTGTTCGAGCAGCTCGGGCGGCTGGGATTCGAGCCACTGCCAGAGCTTCTCTACATGGGGCTTGGCGGGTCGGCTGCCATCGGCCAGTGGCTGGGCCAGGATTTCATCGACAGGCACTTCGTGCAGCGACATCACCGTCTCCCCTGTGTTTAAAAGGCCGCCACGCCCCCGTTGCTGCGGGGATCGAAGCCACCGACCAAGAGCCCGCTCTTTTCCCGAACAATGGCTCCCGCATGACCCACCGATTCCTCCATGGCCTCGAGCATCTCTACGTCGTGTCCCAGGGCCTTGCGGTTCGCCACCGTCTCGGACGGAAATCGCGACTCGAGCTTGAGGGTGTC